>JACNJI010000329.1 GCA_014382645.1 Verrucomicrobiota bacterium
TCTAGGTATTGGTTGGCGGGATTGTCGGCTGCGGGAGCCGCGACTACGATGACGTATTCCATGGCCCCGTTGTTCTCCAAAGCCTTGATAGTACGGGCAATGTTGGAGTTCTTCTGACCAACGGCAACGTAGATGGAATAAACGGGGCGAAAATCAGGGTCACCGCTTTCTTCGCCCAGCTTGTTGATTTTCGCTTGGTTGATGATGGTGTCGATGGCGATCGTGGTCTTGCCCGTGGAGCGGTCCCCAATGATCAACTCTCGCTGACCGCGACCGACGGGAATCATCGAGTCGATTGCCATGATGCCCGTTTGCAGGGGTTGGTCCACCGACTGGCGTTGAATAATGCCCGGAGCAATCCGTTCGACGGGATAATTTTCGCTTGAGTCGATCGGGCCCTTCTCGTCTATAGGTCGCCCGATAGCATCCACTACCCTACCGAGCAAACCCATTCCGACGGGCACAGAGAGCAACCGTCCCGTTGTTTGGACTTCGTCGCCTTCCTTTAACCCGCTGAAATCACCGAGTATAACGCAACCAACCGAATCTTCTTCAAGATTCAGGGCAATACCAAAAATATTGCCGGGGAACTCGACCATTTCGTTGAACATGACCTTGGAAAGCCCGTCGACACGGGCAACCCCATCGGCTAAGGTCGTGATCCGCCCGACATTTGTTCGAGTGGCATCCATCGAGAGGCTTTCGATTTCCTTTTGTATCAGTTCTGTTATGGTGCTCATTGCTTGAGGTGTATTCTTTTGGAAAATTAATGAGATACGGTTCTTGAAAAATTCAGGTCAAGGCTCGAATAAGTGGGCGTAGGCGAGTTGCTGCAGAGTCTTCATAGACATCGTCTCCTACAGAGACCCTAATGCCTACTAGTAAGTCTTGATTTTTGCGCATTTCCACATCTATGCTGCGACCATATTGCAGAGAAAGTTTTTGCTTCAAGGCTTCAATGGCTTCATCGCTTGGTTTTCCAGCATACTCCAAAATGGCAACACTCTTCTCCATTTCTTTCTTTATTTGGTCCAAATAAAAGCGAAGTAAAAGTTTTTGATCACTTGTTGGTAAAGAGCGCAGTGAATCTAGCACCTCAAGAACCTTCTCCTCGTCCACTCTACTATCGTCATCAAGCGATAGTCGAACCAGTTTTTTCGATAATTCTCGATTGCGAGAAATTGCAGTCATATTATTGAAAAAAGAGTGGATCTTAAGATATTAGCTGGAAGACAATTTAGCTTCACGGGTAGCGGAGTCGCTGAATTTATCACGCTCATCGGCACTAAGCTCTCGTCCCAATACTCGGGAAGTCGCCATAACCACGAGTGATGCGATTTCCTCACGGGCTTCTTCGATAACACGTTGCTTTTCAAGTTTCATCGAATCGCGAGCTTTCTGGACGATATCCTCTGCTTGCTTCTCAGCTTCTGCCCTTTGCGTTTCTAAGTGTGACTTGGCTTGGTCGCGAGCTTGCGAGACAGTTTTCTGAGCTTCGACTGATGCATCTTTGAGAGTTTCTTCATGCTTACGGTCAGTTTCCTCTAGCTGCAGTTTGATTTTTTCTGCATTCTTTAAGGAATCGGAAATCTCCTTTTCGCGATCTTCCATTTTCCCGAGGATTCCCTTGAAGGCAAACTTCCAAATTAGCCAAGCAACTATGATGAAGTTGATAGCTTGGGCCATGAACAGAGGAAAATCCAAACCAAACTTTGTTTGGATTTCTTGTATAGTATCACCTACGCTTGCTAAAATCTCCATGATCTAACGAGATTACTATAAAGAATATTTTATAGAAACAAACTATAGAACGCAACTGCTTCAGCCAATGCCATTCCTATAATCGCTTGTACCAGAATTTTACCTGATGCATCAGGATTACGGCCAACTGCTTCAGCTGCTTTCATTCCTACGAGTCCTACGCCAATTGCGGCTCCGAGACAACCAAGACCTGCTTGTATACTGCCGGTAATTCCTTCCGGAGGATGTACTGCATTTGGAGCGACGTCTGCGACTTGTGCTAATATTTCAATCATGATTATTGCTTTCCGTATTATTTAGTTTTGAATAGTCAATCGTCCACTCACATGGATGGTCCCGATTGATAAAAGTTGAAGTCTCAATGATGCTCTTCTTCATCGCCATGGTTACAGATCAAGCCGATGTAAACCGCGACAAGAAGCATAAAAACCAGAGCTTGGACAATGCCGATAAGAACTTCGAGCATGTAAAAAGGAATTGGTACAACACTCATTGAAATGCTAGAAAGCCAATCCGGAAATCCTAGTTTGTGCCCTAAATGAAACATACTGTGGAGTAAGCTCTCGCCACCGAATACATTGCCAAATAATCGGAACGTAAGAGAGACAGGACGAAAAATAATGGAAATGACTTCAATAAAGCCAACCGCTAAAAAGATTACTCCCAAGAAATAAAACATACCAGGGTGCATTTCTTTCTTATCCGCTTTATTCCCGAACCAATCCTTGAGGATTAAACTAACTCCTGCATACCTTAGAATTAGGTATAGCCATGTAAGGTTTGCCACTGCGGCCAATGCCAAAGTCATGTTAAGGTCAGCATTTCCGGGTCTAATCCAAGCCTCGGTAATTTTAAAATGACCTGCTTCTTCAATCCCGTAACCAATTGTGCCAACTCCAGGAACAAGGCCACTAAGGTTGTTGATAAGTATGAAGAAAAAGAGACCGCTCAAGAGCCAGAAGGAAGGAATGAATACCTTCTGCCCAACTATAGGCTGGACAATGCTCCGCAACCCGCTGATGCACTCTTCAGCAAAAAGTTGCCCTCTGGTAGGAACTCGAGCAGGAGTCCCAACCAGATATTTAATAATTAAAACCAATACCAGTGAAACAACCCAACTAGTTACCATAGAATTAGTAATTGGTAACCCTCCAATATCTAAAAGGGGTTGTGCTGTAACGCTAACTCCTTCAGCAAATGAGGGCAGAGGCATAAAAAGCAGCAAATAAGGGAAAATACAAATAATTCTGGCCATTATTGTAAGTCGATTTAAAACATCAAGTTATAGATATAAATTAGCTGAGGTCAATGAGGATTTCCCGTTTTTGTCAAAACCAGCAAACTAATGATGCAGTATATAACTTTTGGGTGTTTTGGGTTAACTTAGTTAAGGATCCCGGTGATTGATGCGTGTTGCAATGAATGTCTGGTGCATAGGTAACATATTCTGAAAGAAAGTCTCGTGCTCAAAAGGCCAAACTGCTTCAGTTTTTAATTTCCATGACTTTGAATCCTTTACTTTATCTAACGCCCATCTAAAATAATCTTCGTGGTCTGTACGGAAACACAATTCGGCACTCGGGAGAGAGCGGCAAGCCAGCATCTCGAGAAAGGAAAGTTGAATGAGGCGACGCTTGTGGTGACGCTTCTTGGGCCATGGGTCGGGAAATAAGAGAATAGTTCTTTTAAACAGAAAATCTTTTGGAAAACTTTCAAGAAACTCATCAGCTTCCGTTTTAAAAAAGAAAAGATAAGGAAGTTTGCGTTTTTCTCTTTTACTGTTTGCCTTATCTATCCTCTTGGTCATCAAGTCGATTCCAATGCATGGGTCGTCGGGTTTACTCTCGGAATAAGCTGTTAGCCAGTGCCCGTGACCACATCCGATCTCGAGGGTCAGACCGTCCGCAAGACGATCCCCGGGAATGGTCAAGAGGCATTCCTCGCCGAAGAGTCGAATACGTTCTCTACGAGTTGCTAGATCAACGTACTGGTCGCGAAAAAGGTCACTCACTCCCCAGCCCTATCATTATCCTGCGTTCTTGCCAGCAAGAATCACCATCAGAACACTAACGTCGGAAGGGTTGACACCAGAAATACGACCAGCCTGCGCAAGCGTGGAAGGCCGTATCCGCGAGAGCTTTTCAATACTTTCCTTGCGTAACCCGGGAAGGTCATCATAGGAAAAGTCAGGCGGGATCTTGACCTTTTCGGACTCGGCTAGCTTAGCGACATTGCGAAATTCTCGTTCCAAGTAACCAGAATAGGTCGTACGATATAAAACTTCATCTCGCGTTGGTCTAGGCAAACCTAAGAAATCGCGAGGAAGAGCGTTCACTCCCCCACCCTTCCTCAGATGGTCAGCGGCTGTAATACCACCATTTACCTTAAGCGTTTTAAATTCGTGTGTCCATTTTTCAACATTAGCTGACTTTTCAATAACGGATGCAAGCCGAGCGGATGTAAAGACTTCAAAACGCTCGGAATGTTTCAACATACGAAGTTCGGCACTTCCATGATTAAAGAGTAAGCGGTGTTCCGCTCTACTGGTGAACATACGATACGGTTCGGTCGTGCCTTTTGTTACAAGATCATCAACGAGTACTCCCAAATAACCTTCACTCCGGCCAATGATCAAAGGTTCTTCGCCACGGACCTTGGCGACGGCATTTAAACCAGCCAATAGACCCTGACCCGCAGCCTCTTCATAACCTGAGGTGCCATTTATCTGACCTGCAAAAAAAAGAGATTCAAGTATTTTAGATTCAAGGTTTCGGTGCAATTGAGTAGGTGGAGCATAGTCGTATTCGACCGCATAAGCAGGTCTAAGAATGATAGCATCCTCAAGTCCGGGAATGGTTTTCAAAATCTCATGCTGAACAGAAAATGGCAAACTCGTGGAGAGGCCGTTAACATACCATTCATCAGTATTGATTCCTTCGGGCTCCAACTGGATGCGATGTGAGTCCTTGTCGGAAAAACGAACAATCTTGTCCTCAATGCTTGGGCAATAACGAGGACCAGTTCCAACAATTTCACCACTATAAAGGGGAGAGAGTTTTAAGTTCTTTCGAATGATTTCAGAAGTTTTTTCCGTCGTTCGGGTAACACGACATGTCACTTGATCACCACCTCCAAATGGAAAGCTAGCCAGATGGGGATTACCATGTTCCACGTGGAACCAACGCGACGAATGTTCCATGTGGAACATATCTTCCTCGGTGCGAGTATCATGAAAAGCAAAGAAGGTTGGGTTTTTGTCCCCAAACTGTTCCTCGAGCTGGTCGAGCTTGATGCTTTTACCTAAAAGCCGTGGCGGCGTACCGGTTTTAAAACGTTCAAGTTCTATCCCATACTTCTGGAAATCTGACGACATTCCTTTGGACACATGATCCCCGAGGCGACCGCCTTCACTTTTGTGTTGCCCGACATGCATTAGCGCACGGAGGAAAGTTCCTGTGGTCACGATTACAGTGGATGCGTAAAACTCGAGGTCTAAGCTCGTGACGACCCCCATGCACTTGCCATCCTCAACGATCAATCCCGTAACCATCGATTGAAATACCGTAAGGTTTTCGGCAAGTTCCAATACGTGCTTCATTCTAAATTGGTAAGCCTTTTTGTCACATTGAGCTCGTGGAGCCTGAACCGCAGGTCCTTTGGATGTATTAAGTAATTTAAACTGTATGCCTGTGAAATCGGTATTCAGCGCCATCTCGCCACCAAGAGCATCGATTTCTCGCACTATCTGACCTTTGGCTTGGCCGCCAATCGCTGGATTGCAACTCATTTGAGCTATAGTGTCCACATTGCCAGTAAGCATAAGAACATCCGCCCCACAACGGGCTGCAATTAATGCTGCTTCGCACCCCGCATGCCCGGCGCCACAAACGATGACGTCGTATGCTTGATCTTTTCCGTATTTAAGTCCAGTACTCACTTTCCAATGCAGAAGGAGTTAAAGAGACGGTCGAGCATATCCTCATTGTCCGTCTTGCCCACGATTTCTCCGAGAGCACCGATACCGGAAGTGATTTCAATAAGTGAAAATTCAATGGACATATTTTCCAGAAGTAATCGATGAGCCTCTCGTAAAAAGTCTCCCGATATAGCAAGATTTACAGCATGCCGTGCATTCACGATCATGCATTCCTCCGACGGTGAAGGAATGAGTTTTTGCATCATCTGCTCTATCGCCGTTCTACAATCATCCAGTCCTTCACTCGTTTCGATAGAGAGCCGTAAATGCTTAAAATCAGGAAGAAAGCTATGGAAATTCTTGCTGTCATCGAGATCGATTTTGTTTTCTAAAACAAGACAGTTTTCTGTATTAATATTTTCGACGAGGAGCTTACTAACAGACTCAGGAGAGGGTAGGGAGCTATCCAAGACAAAAAGAAAGCAGTCCGCCTCCTCCGACAATTGAAGCGTACGCTCGATGCCTAAACGTTCCACTGACGAACCACCTTCGCAAAGGCCCGCGGTGTCCATCATCTCAACCACAAAAGGACCGACTTCGATTCGACTGGAAAGATAGTCCCGAGTTGTTCCACTCTCCTCACTTACGATAGCTCGGTCCTCGCCGCAGAGAAGGTTGTACAAGCTACTTTTACCGGCATTGGGTGATCCCACGATCAGGCATCTGATTCCTGCCTCAAGCAACTGGGCGCAACCTGCGGATTGCGAAAGGTGATCTACCTCCGCAATAAGAGTGGCCAAAGTGGAAGACGGACCCTTCATGTCTTCCGCTGGAAGGTCTTCTTCAGGAAAATCAATATATGCCTCGAGATTTGCCTGAAGGTCGAGCAATCTCGCCTGGAGGTCTCTGATCTTTTTTCCGAGGTCTCCGCGGAGTTGGATTCGGGCTACTTCAAGAGCTCGATCACTGGAAGCTTTGATGAGGGTTGCTACTGATTCAGCCTGCGTCAAATCCATGCGACCCGAGAGAAATGCTCGTTTAGTATATTCCCCAGGCTCAGCCAAACGGCAACCACGGGCAACTAAGTCCTCAATTATCTTCTTGGTTATCAGTGGGTTGCCATGTGAGCTAATTTCCAAAGAAGCTTCGCCCGTATAAGAATTGTGTTCCTCGTAGAATACAAAAATTACATCATCTATTAGCAGTTCGTTAATATCCCGATATCCAGCAAGGCTTGCCCGACGAGGGATAGGGTAGGGGACTCGAAGCGCATCCTTGCACAATTTCTGGCAAAATGCTCCACTTACCCGAACGACTGCTATTGCTGATTCTCCAATCGGCGTCGCAGCCGCAACGATCGAATCGTTCGCGGACACTTGTCGGATCAACCTTTCTTAGGATTTGTTGGCAGGATCGCTTTGCGCGAGAACCGAACCAACGGTGACCTGAACCTTTTCGAGAATCGATTTCGTCAGCTTAGCCATAAGTTCGGGGTTCTCGGACAAAGCCTGCTTGGCCGCCTCACGTCCTTGTCCGACGAGTTCTCCCTCGTAGGAAATCCAAGATCCCTTCTTCTCGAGGATTTGATGTTCTACGCCAAGGTCGACAACGGAACCCGTGCGAGAAATGCCCTCGTTGTACATGATGTCGAACTCACAGGCCGTAAAGGGCGGTGCTACTTTGTTCTTAACTATTTTCACGCGAGTTCGTGAACCGGTGACCGTGCCATTGGATTCCTTGATTTGGCCGATGCGGCGAATATCCATGCGCACGGAACAGAAAAACTTGAGGGCACGTCCACCGGGCGTGGTTTCGGGACTACCGAACATCACGCCTATTTTCTCTCGAATTTGGTTGGTGAAGATGCAAACGCATTTAGATTTGGCGATTGCAGCCGTGAGCCTACGCATGGCTTGGCTCATCATGCGGGCTTGCAAACCCACCGTGGTGTCACCCATTTGGCCATCCAACTCTTGTCGTGGCACCAGTGCCGCGACCGAATCCAGAACGATGACGTCGATAGCACCCGACCGGATTAGAGTTTCGGTAATGTTGAGTGCGTCTTCACCACTCTGTGGTTGCGAAATCATAAGGTTGTCTAGGTCCACGCCAACTATCTTGGCATATCTTGGGTCGAGAGCATGTTCAACGTCAACGAATACGGCATTTCCACCTTGGCGCTGTGCTTCCGCTATGACACTGAGGCAAAAAGTAGTCTTGCCCGAGGACTCGGGGCCATAAATCTCTACGGTCCGTCCTCTTGGCAGTCCACCTGCACCCAAGGCTAGATCAATGGCTAAGGAGCCAGTCGAAATCACGGAAACATTCATCTTGGTGGCGTCCCCAAGGCGCATCAAGGCTCCCTCGCCAAACTTCTTGTTAATACCGGAAATGGCGAGATCAAGATCGGGGTTGCCGGTAGAAGATGTTTCTTTAGTTGCTGCCTTCGCCATAATGAAAGGGGGTAGTTGGAAATTTAATTTGGATACATGAACATGTGACGTTGCCTCTCGGAAGCAAGATGTTTTGAAAAAATTCTTCGGTTAGTTTAAACTAATCTTACAAAAGGCAAGGGGTCGGAAGGATAAAGCCGAGTAAACCCAACAGGGTAGGGGGGGAATTCTACACGCATGAAATCTAAGCTATTAAATCGTACACGACCTTGCCGTGAACATCGGTTAGGCGATATTTTCGACCTTGGAATTTGTAGGTGAGTCGTTCGTGATCGAGACCAAGGAGATAAAGTATAGTCGCTTGAAGATCGTGTATGTGCACCTTGTCTCTAGCCACGCGGAAACCAAGGTCATCACTGGCTCCATGAACATATCCAGACTTTACGCCACCACCTGCGAGCATCATAGTGTATACGTCTGGAAAATGGTCGCGACCTAGGTTTTTGCTCCCCGCGGTACGCCCTTCCCTAAAAGGCGTTCGACCGAATTCACCTCCCCAAACGATTAAGGTGTCTTCAAGGAGACCTCGTCCTTTTAGATCACGTATAAGGGCGGCAACGGGCTTGTCCATAGTGGAACATTTTTTTCTGAGACCATTTCCCAAAGCTTCACCAGGACCAGTGCCGTGAAAGTCCCAACCCCAGTCAAAGAGATGGACGAAACGAACACCTTGCTCGACCAATCGACGAGCCAAAAGGCAATTGTTTGCCAAACTAGTAGCCCCCGGTTGAGCACCATAAGACTCGAGGACATGCTTCGGCTCCTTGCCGATATCCATAACTTCGGGCACCGAGGTCTGCATACGGAAGGCCATCTCGTATTGGGCCATTCGCGTGATGGTTTCTGGACTTCCAAGCTCTGCTGACTGTATTCGATTGAGATCGTTGAGGGCGTCCAAACCGGCTCTTCGAAGATCACGACTCATGCCTTTGGGGTCAGAGACGTAGAGAACAGGATCCCCCTGGGAACGGCATTGAACCCCTTGGAAGACGCTCGGGAGGAAACCGTTTCCGAATGAATTTTTTCCGCCATTGGGTTGAACGCCGCTGGAAATAAGAGCGACAAAGCCAGGCAAGTTCTGGTTTTCAGAACCCAGTCCATAAGTTACCCAGGAGCCCATACTTGGCCGGCCGGCCCTAGGGCTTCCTGTGTAAAGCAGAAGCTCGGCGGGGGCATGATTGAATTGATCCGTGGTCATTGACTTGATAAATGTCAGGTCATCGGCTAACTTTGCCAACTCGGGAACAGCATCAGAGAACCACAAACCATTGGCGCCATGTCGTGTGAATTCGTGAGGTGTACCCATGAGCTTGGGGACACCCGATGTGAAAGCAAATCGCTTTCCCTTGAGGTATTCGTCGGGACAATTTTCTCCTTCCCGTCGTTGAAGTTCTGGCTTATAGTCAAACAGGTCGAGAACTGGAGGAGAGCCCGTCATGTGGAGATAAATAACTCGTTTGGCCTTTGCTGGAAAATGGGTGTCGCGTGGAAGTTGTGGCGTAGTGGGATCGTAAGAAACATCAGCGTTCAATTGCCTTCTGCCAAGAAGAGCTCCCATCGCGATTCCCCCAAGACCGATACCCGTAGAACCAAGAAATTGGCGTCGAGTGTTTAGGAGTATATTTTCTATATCAGGCTCAGAACTCATTCTTTATTTAAATATAATTATATTTATCTTTTAAGGAAAACTTCGTCTAAATTAAGCAAAACATTTCCGACCAAGGTCCATGCGGCAAGTTCGACAGGATTGCCGTCGACCGGCAGTGGCCCGATGGGATCAGTGGCCATTAGATTCGCGGCATTTAAATCGTCGGCGTAGGTGCTTCGGACTAGTTGATAGAGAGCGAGAAGACGCTGAATTTCGGCGGGCTTTGGGCGACGGGTAAGACAAAGGCGAAAACCACGAGCAATTTTTGCCTCGAGCGACTCACCAGTTTTGTCCATGAGTCGAGCCAAGGCTTGGGCAGCCTCAACGTAAACGGGATCATTCATAGTGACGAGGGCTTGTAGAGGAGTATTGGTGGGAGTTCGTCGCACATTACAAACAAAACGATTTGGAGCATCAAACATAGCCATGGAAGGGTAGGGATTTGATCTACGCCAATTGACGTAGATGCCTCGGCGGAACTTATCCTCGCCTGCGCTGGTTTTCCAGTCCAAGCCCGGACCGAAAGCGGCGTTGAGTCCAAGTTTGGGTTGAGGTGGCTTGACGGATGGCCCAAACATCTTGCGGCTCAGAAGTCCCGAAGCGGCAAGTGCATGGTCGCGCACCATCTCCGCGGACAATCGTTGCCGGGATCCTCGACTTAAAAGTTCATTGAAGGGATCTTTATCGGTTCGATTCTCGTTCACTTTGGAGGATTGCCGATAGGTTGCGGAAAGCGCGATAGTCTTGACCAAGGCTTTCAAGTCCCAGTTTAGGCGAACCAATTCAGTGGCAAGCCAATCAAGAAGTTCGGGGTGCGTGGGTAGTTCTCCCTGAGAACCAAATTCCTCGCTCGTTCGTACAATACCTCGCCCAAACAGGGCTTCCCAGTATCGATTAGCTACCACGCGAGCAGTCAGAGGATTTTCATCGGATGCTATCCAACGAGCCATGCCCAGACGATTCATTTTCTCGCCATCGGGTAACGGATGAAAAGCTGATGGCAGTCCCTCGGTCACTTCCTTGCCCTTGGACAAGAAGTTTCCTCTGATTTGAATGTGGGTCTTGCGATGCTTGTTCACATCCAGCTCTTTCATGATTGGAACTGTCGTCATGGGCTTCATTTGAAGAGCACTGGCAGAGTGTTCCGCCAACTCCTTTTCGGCCTTTTTCACTTCGGGGCTACCGCTTGAGTAAAAAGACCGGAGCTTTTCATGATGAGCGGGTGAACGATCTTCCTCCGCCAGCGACAGGATGGCGAAGACATCATTGGGCAGAGCCTTTTCGAGTTTTGGCAAGGATCCGTAGAGCCAAAAGATTTCTTCGGGAATTGTTTGGGCAAAAGATGGACTTGTAACGCGAATTTTCATGCCCGATTTCTGACTGAGGTCACCAATGAATCGAAAGACGCCTTTCCCCTTGGAATTAGGGAGGGGTAGGGCAGTAATTGTTTCTGCTCCATCGAGTGCGAGGGAATGAGAGGGTTTGGGAGTCTTTGTGACCTCCTGACTCCAAACTGGACGTCTTTTGGCATCAAGTAGATCGATCCGGAACTTCTTGAGG
>JACNJI010000490.1 GCA_014382645.1 Verrucomicrobiota bacterium
ACGGACCGAACCTTTGCTGGAGGAGGAAGCTTTAGTTGTTTTGACATCCATTCTTCTTGCGCTGAGGAGTGCCCATGCCGTTGGTCTCATGCATGGTAACTTGAAACCGAGCAACGTGTTGCTGGGAATGACGGACTCTGGAAGCATCGATGCCCGCTTGACTGAGTTCAGCCTGTCCCGCCTCACCGGCGAAGAATGGTTCCGTGCTCGCTGGAAGGCCGCCGAGGATGCTAATCCATCTGAGGAGCTATCCGAAGCTATGATTGCGTCTCGGGCAACTTTTCTTCATCGATCTCCCGAGGAACTTGCCGGTGGAGTGGGGGAAGAGCAGAGCGATCTTTTCTCCATCGGTCTTGTGGCTCGACGAATGTTGACTGGCTGTTCTCCCGAAAAGGTCCGTTCCCCTGAATTGGATGAAAACTTACCTCTTGCATGGGCAGAATGGATGGCAAAAGCCACTGCGAAGAAACCGGAGGATCGTTTTCCAGATGTCGGTCGCGCGATTGTGGCCCTGCCGGGCATTGGGGACATCACTCGGTTTGGTTTAAGCTCGGAGGAAGAACCGGATGAGCAAAGCCTTATCGATGCCGAGCAACTTCGGCTGCAACGAGAGATCGAGTGGGAAGCGGCCGAGAAAGCTCGAAGCCTCAAAGCCAAACGAGGTATCACCGGCCTTTTGGCGGGAGTCTTCCTTGCCTGTTATCTTGTTTCTAGCATTCACGCTCTGCTCTATCCAAAGCCTTGGGTGGAGTACAAGCACGCTACGGCTCTAGATAGTTTTCAACTGGGCGTAGGCTTGTGGAGTGGAAAAGCATGGGGAGTGACTCCCAAAATTTACGATCCCCTCAAGAAAGGTGGCCAAGATGTTCCCGGTGAATGGACCTTGGATGACGGACATTTTCAGCTGCGTTTTCGAAGATTCAAATTGGTAGGTCCAAATGATAACGGAAAAAAACGTTGGCAGAGCATGGGTACGGATTCCACCAGTCCTGACGATTACTTCGTTTGGACGGATGTTCTTAGCTACGATCGAGACTCGGATGCACTGATGTTTGTTAAACGAATAGGTGATAAGGGTGAAACCTATATCCCTGTTGCCGACAAGAATGGGGACATCCGCTTTGTGCTTGAGAGTCGGCTGGGAAATCCCGCCAACGGTTTCAAAAAAGCTGAATTGCGTTTCGATCCGGAGAAAAGCGGGGAATCGCACTGGACCTTGTTTTTCGGGCTTGGCTTTCTCGCGTCCAGTTTACTTTACCGCTTTGGGCAAATACCTCTTTTGAGTCGGTCTAAGAAATCTGATTCGACACAAGCATAAGCCTAGGCCAGTGTTGGTGAGGAATGACCTTTTTAAATGATAGCGGCCGCAGAGGAATTACTCTTGTCCTTTGCGTTCTGATTCCATTGGTCTTCGCATCCTGTGGAAAGGAACCCGATGGTGAGTACGTGGGAGAAATTTTCGACTGGGAAAGCGAAGTTTTTCAAGCCCGGTCCCTACGTGTCGAAGGACAAGATTACTTTTTGCAACTCATTTTGAGGCAAGTGGGCCAGGAAATGCCCGCCGAGTTGCTGTTCAGGCATCAAAAAACCAACAAGGAAAAACTTCGGACAGGTACTTGGAGGATGGGGGATGGAAAACGGGTAATTGCTTTTCCCGACGGCAAAGAAGTCCAAGAGTATTTCCTCTACAAAAAAGGATCTCGTTTTGTGCTGCAGGATAGATGGGGCTTGGTCGACGACAATGGCTCGATGTTCGTTCTTATCCGCAACAAAGGGAAGTCACGAAAACGGTCTTTCCCGATTGCTTTTACTTTCGAGTCCGACGGGGAAGCCCGTTTCACCAGTCAAGCTATGCCGAAAGGTGTCTCTGGTGAATGGCAGATGATAGACAAACTTGTGGCCGCCAGTTTTTTGGATAAAGATACAGGTGAACGACAAAAGTATTTTCTTTTTTGGAAGGGAGACAACTTGGCGATTGAGAAACTAACTATGTACTTGCCGTTCTTCCACAAGTATTATGTTCGATTACCGGATGAAGCCAAGCCTTCCGGACCTTTCTCCGCCAAGGAGCTGAGGGAGGGCTTCGACAGTGGCCGATTCGGCGAACGGCATGAAGCCTCACACGACAACCAAACGTGGATTCCCATCAATAAGGTAATGGGGTTTGAGCCGGGCACTCGGCAGCTCAAAAGAAAAAACTGGATGTACCATACCGTTTTCGATGATTCGCCGGTTCTCAAGCCTCGCTAGATAGGAAGCTCATTGATTCTTGCATTCCATCAGCCGTGGTTGACTTGCACCTAACTTTAGGCATTATAGTCACCTTTTTTCCTCATCTCCGATATGATTACCGCTCTGCAAAACCTGATTAGTGGAAAGTTGGGCAAGGTCTTGTTCTCCTTGCTGCTTCTCATCATCGTCGTTTCTTTCGTGCTGTACCTTTCTCAAGGCTCTTCGATCTTTGATCTTTTGCCCGATGAGTCTCGGAGTCGTCAAGTCTACTACGATCATGACCTGAACGACCCCGACGTTTACGGTACGTTGGAGGTGTCTCATCGAGTCGCGGCCGACCTTGGAGCGATCATCGTTCCTTCATCCAAGGTCATGGATGAGGCGGAAAGCCGGTTTTACCCCGATATCCCGCAACAGAATCAACGTGCTCTCATGAGCAGGTACATGGAAATGCAGAGCCGTCTCGGCGAGCTCCCCGAGGAATTCCGGCAACAGCTGCAGCAGTCCCTAACCTCCGAGTTTCAGCGCATAAACTATGTGATGAACAATTGGGCGTATTTGCCACGAGCTCAGAAAGCTCGTCTGATCGCCGAGCAAAACGCGGCCGATCGTGATTTCACCGAAGGTTCCTTCAAGGCGAAGGTGGCCCTCGAGCATTTGGCCGATCAATGGGGTCTGCTCCCTCCCGAGGCCCAAGGCTCAGATGTAAACAATGCCTATTTCCGTTTTTTGGTCAAGATCGACCCCCGTCTTGTAGACGATGCCAACCGTTCGCTCGCATTCGACAGTGTCAGTCGCAATCGCGGAGTCAGAAAAAGCGCAGTAGAAGGCATACTCTATTCCTACTTCCGAGCGGCCAAGGCGGAGGAGACCCTTGCTGCCGCAGGCTTTGCTCTTCGTGATGAAGCCCGCTGGGATATGTTCGGCGAAGAACTGTCTTGGGACATCGACGGACTTACCCTTTCCTCCGAGGACCTGGACCTGCTCGTTCCGCCTTTTGCTACCCTTACTCTTAAAGAGCAACCCAAGCCTAAGGACCGCTTGACTCTCCGTTCGGGCGGCAAAGTTCTCGATGTGGAGTTTCGCGAAAAGCACGTCGATTCGAATTCTACTTTAACGGAAGTTCTCCTTGGTGTGGCAGGCAACCTCACCGCTACCCGCGACAACCTTTTGGTAGCCATTAAAAAGTCAGAAATTGGCTTTAGCTCCGAAGCTGATGGCAATGCCAGCTTGGTCTTCACTTTGGATGAAGATCAACTGCCTTCCTCCATCCCGAGCATCACGACTCCCTCCTCCGCTCTTGTCGTTTCAGGTGATTTATCCCTTCGGCTACAGGCCTTTCATGAAGAACGCAAAGAGGATTCTCTGTTTCAAGAACCTGTTCGCACCATCGCCACTGCCGTCACATTTGCAAGGAACGATTATTTGCCACCCACTTCCGAACCAACCGAGGATCGACTCCGGCGCTACTTCGAGTCCAATAAGGCGGAGTTTCAACCACCACCACCGCCACCACCTGCCCCTGTCGTAAAGGAAGGCAACGCGACCAATGGACAGCCTGGTCCCGATGGCAAGGCGGGACCGAAGGGTGAAGCAAACGTTACTGCGGAAGCAAACGCTTCCTTCGTCGCCGATGCCAACTTGAACAACATCACTGCCGACACAAACGCCACGGCAGTCGCGTCCTCTCAAAGCAATGCTTCTCTTGCTCTGCTCGATGCCAATGCCACCTTTTTAGCTCCCGAGGTAACCTTCGAGGGAGTTCGGGCGGAGGTGCTACAACGAGTCAAGGAGGAGAATCGCTTGGATGCCGAACGCGAGGCCATGGAAATTGCGCGTGAAACCGCAATCGAGTTTCTCGACGAATTGACCGAACAAGGAAACCGTCTCAAAAGCAAATACAAGGCGTACCATCAGCTTCGCCAATCTCTCGAGGTTACGCAGCTTATCGAAGAAAAAGGTAGTTCCTTCCGGTCGATCTCCTTTACCGAAAAAGAAATGGCTTTCCAATCCCATGTCCTCGGGCTTGAGAAGAGACCATCTGAGAACCGATCCGGCAAACAACCCCTCGAAGAGGTTGTAGCCCTCAATGAACGTCGTTTCTTCACCCCGTCCGTTCGTAAGGCTCGAGACGGTTACGTCGTCTTCATTCTCGACGGGCATTCCGAAGCCGGTCCCGGCAAGTACGAGAATGCCTCCTTTCGTCTCCTCTATCGGGAGTACGGGAAGGATGCTCGGGCTAAAGCTTTTTCCGAAGCTGCCGATAAATTGACGACCGCTTTGAAGTCCGCCGACGCCTCGGCTGCCGCCGCCTTGTCGAAAAAAGCTAGAATAATCTCCCTCAAGGCCAATAACTCCCAAAGCGTCACCGCTTCCTACGACGGTCGCACTCGCAGGTCGGACGCCAAGCAACGCAAGCTGGAAGGCGAGCGGGAAGACATCGTGAAGAAGGAGACGGACGATGAAAATGCAACCACTGTAGATACGGCTCGCAAAAAGGAAATCGATCTCCTCTTGGAACAGCTTCGGGAAGAGCGGGGCGAACTTAATGCCGAGCGCAGCTTGGCTCAACAAGTCGTCGATAAGGCTTTAGACCTCGAAGTAGGTACAGGTTGGAAGGAACTCGAAAGAACCGAAAGCCTCGTCACCTTCGCTCGCCTCAAGCGAGCCTACGTCAAGAAGCTGGAGCATTCCGACGCATCCGTTGACGACCGCCTCGAAGACATGGAGTCCGCAAGAGCCGAAGAAGCACGCGACCGCATTATCGGCGATCTTATCGCCGCAGGCTCGAAAGAGTAATCAGAATACGCGTAGCTGCCGGATGACTATGACTTCCGGTTATTCTCCCAGCCCAAGAAGTATTCGACGTTGCCTTCCGCTCCTCTGATTGGGGACTCGATTTCGGCGAAAAGTTGGGCGTCGGGAAGGTTTTCAGCGACGAAGTTTTTTACTTCTTCTAAAGTACGCGCGCGAACTTCCTCGTCTCGTATAACGCCTTTTCCTCGGTCCGCTTCCTCCTTGGTTGCTTCGAACTGCGGCTTGACGAGGGCGACGAGGTGTCCACCTTCGCTGAGACAGGCCCATGCTGCGGCGATGACTTTGCGAAGGGAGATGAAGGACAGGTCCATTACGATAATAGGGTATTGGTCTATAGGGAGATCGCCCGGTTGTAAGTTACGCAAATTCGTGCGCTCTATGTTGGTCACCCGTGTGTCTTGGCGAAGCTTGTAATGGAGCTGTCCGTGCCCCACGTCGAGGCAGGTTGCCGACTTTGCCCCCGCCTGCAGCAGGCAATCGGTGAAACCTCCCGTGGATGCCCCAAGGTCCAGAATGTCGACTCCCTCGATGGGTAGAGGAAATTCGTCGAGGAACCCACGCAGCTTTTCTCCACCTCGTCCCACATAGGGAGGAGGCGTTGCGACTCTCACTTCGGCGTCTTCGGGCAGAAGGCGTCCGGGTTTATCCACCCGTTCGGTCCCGATCCAAACCTTCCCTCCTAGTATCAGGGCTTTGGCTTGGGTGCGGCTTTCGCATAGTCCTAGGTCAAGGATAAGTTCGTCGGCTCTTGTTCTTTTGATTTTCACTTATCCTTGATTGTTCTGATTTCCCCCACCTTTACAAGTCGTAGATGGCTTTCGTCACAGTTCCTCAATGGAAGAGCAAATTGTGCCGTTTGAGCAGTTCTCTGCAGCGAAGTGGGGAACACGGCTGAAATTACAACAGCGGTACTGAATTTATTTATCCTGCTAAATTTATACATAAGTTACTGATAACAAGTGGCTAATGAAAACCGAGGAAGGATTGAAATGCAATTGTTTTGTGAAATCCCTTGACGGTAGTGGGGGAAGGTGTCACGAAATGGGGTGAAATGGAACACAGTGGATAGAAAGTGAAATCTCTTGGACAATTCAGGCGTCAGTTTTTTCGTTGGGGAATTCGTTCATTCAGTGGACGACAAAGGTCGTATCACCATTCCCTCGAAATGGCGTATCGAGGGCGGGGAAAATACTTATCTGGCACTCCCGAATCCGGGAGGCTACGTGACCGTTTATCCGCCAAAGATGGTTGCTCGACTGGAGGAGAAGGTGGCGGAGGCCAGCATGAGCGATACGAGAGCCCAAGCTCTCTTGATGGAACTTTTTTCAAAGGCTCATTCATTTGGTTGCGACAAGCAGGGGCGAATCAACTTAAACGACAAGTTGCTGAGCTATGCGGACATTCGCAAAAAAGCCGTTTTGGTCGGCAACTTTTCAGCCTTTGCCGTTTGGGGGGAGGACCGTTACACGGCTCGCGATCAAGCTTCCGAACGAACGATTTTCGATGCGATGAGGGACCTGGGATTATGAGATCCGCACTTTTTCATATACGACGGTTTTGGGGATTTCCGTCTTTGGAAGGGGAGTTTTGTGCGTTTCTTTCCCGGGTTCCTCGCGTCATCGATTCTTTTTTACATTGCCTTATTATGCCCCGTGCATGCTCCGCCCCACTTTTTACCCCCCAATTGGCGCCTGGAGGGCGCATTCTGTAAGCATTCGAACCCTAATAACGGATATTAAATGTTTTGCGGCACGGCTGAGTTCGTCTGCGCTCCTTCAACAGTGAGGCATATACCGGTACTTCTCGACGAGGCACTGGAGGCACTTGCCCCTGGTGTTGCAAAACGTTATTTGGATTGTACGTTCGGCGGCGGCGGTCACACACGTGCACTCCTTGAGTCTTCAAGTGATGCTGAAGTTGTCTCGCTCGATTGCGACCCCGACGCAGGAATAAGAGCCGAACCTCTGGCTGAAGAATACGGTGAGCGTTTTCGGTTTTGTGATTTGAGCTTTCAGCGTTTGGATGAGGAGAGTTCGGAAGGCGAGTTTGACGGCGTTCTCTTCGATCTGGGCATTTCGTCCTTCCAGTTAGCGGAAGCGGAAAAAGGTTTTTCATTCAGGCTCGATGCGCCTCTTGATATGCGTTTAAATCCACGTGTGGGGCAGAGTGCTGCAGATTTTTTGGAAACGGCTACTCGGGAAAGTCTTGTTAGAGCGGTTCGCGAATATGGCGAAGAGCGTCGCTGGAATCGGGTGGTCAATGCAATTTTAGATGCACGCGGCACGGGCCAACTGCAACGAACGGTTACTGCAGCTGAAGTGGTGTCTCGAGCCATTGGTGCCGCCGCTCGTAAGCCTCGCATGCATCCCGCGACAAAGACTTTTCAAGGTATTCGAATTGCGATAAATGGCGAACTGGAAGCCATTGCCGTGGCGTTGCCGAAGGCGTTCCGGGCATTGAAGCCAGGCGGATTTCTAGTGTTGATCGCTTTTCACTCTCTTGAGGACCGTATCGTCAAGCGCTTCATGAGGAGAATGGCAGGTAGACCGGAGCATCGTCGTGATTCTCGTTCGATTCACGATCGTGTTGCCTACGCAAAACTCACATCAACTAAGGCGGTGAAACCAACCGCTGAAGAGGTACAGCGCAATACGAGAAGTCGATCTGCTCGTATGCGAGTGCTCCAAAAGATTGCACAGCCTGAACTCTGATGGTGAAGTCCAAGGATAGGCGTTTTACTCGTTTTGGTGCTGTGGTGAGTCTGCTTTCGCTTGCCGTATTTGGCTTATTCTCACTTGGCGTCGTGTGGTTGAGGATGGAAATATCTGAAGATGCATCCACTTGCGGTCGATTGGAGGATGAACGTGAAAAAGTTAACCGCAGATTAAGAGCACTACGTGGTCAAAGGTCAGCCTCCATGCGACCTACACGTTTGGCCGGATTGGTGAAAGGTAGGCTTTTGATGCCATCGGTTTCGAATCAATTTTATATTACCGGGGGAGACATGAAAAGACGACTCTCTCCAAATGATTCGTCGATAGCTTCACCACGATCAAAAACACTTGCCGGGAATTTCGTACAGTGAGAAGCGCATTCCTGAGTCCAATTCGGTTTTATTTGGTCTTTGCTGCAATTACATGTGTCTTCTGTTCTCTAGCCGGTCGACTTGTCTACCTGCAGGTTGTGAAGGGCGACGCACTTAGAGACTCGGCTCAAAATGCCCGCCAAAACTTTTCAGTTCTTCTGGCCCGCCGTGGCGATATCGTAGACGCAAAGGGAAATTTATTCGCTACGACTCGTTCTGTAGTAGAAGTGGGAGTAGATCCACAAGCCGTTCAGGACGAAGATTATCCGAAAGTATCTAAGTTGGCTGAATTGTTGCAGGTTTCAGAACAAAAGATTCTCAAAGCATTTTCAAATAAAACTCGATCCGGAAAAGAATTTAGCGGGGAAGTTCGGCCGATTCGTTGGACTAAAATAGCCGATGATGTGGAGGAAGATCTTTACCGGCGATTGATGGAACTCGAAATCAATGGAGTGTATGGAAACTTTAAGCATTCGCGACTTTACCCGGGAAACAAACTTGCTTCTCACGTAATTGGTTTTGTGAACAAAGAAGGTATCCCGTCAATGGGTGTGGAGAAGACGATTGATTACTACCTAAGAGGTCAAGATGGATGGCGTGAGTGGGAGAGAGATGGTCGTCGTCGGGAACTGCTGCAATACCGCACGAGGGAAGTTCCGTCTGAAGATGGACTGAACGTTGAACTTAGTATCGATAGGATGATTCAGGACATGGTGGAACGGGAGTTGGCTTCTGTTGTTGAAGAGTACAACCCGATAAGCGCTAGCATTATAGTGAGCGAACCATCTACGGGATATGTATTGGCCATGGCAAATGCACCAGATTTCGATCCAAATAAATTTAACAATTATGAGATGGGAAATCTACGAAATCGCACCATGACCGACGTTTACGAGCCAGGTTCAGTATTTAAGATTGTAGCCGCAGGTGGAGCACTGAATGAAAACTTGGTTACGGGAGATAGTATGATCGATTGTTCAACTTCGATAACGATGCGTGGAAGTAGGAAGTATCGACTACCTAGAGATGATCATCCTTTAGGTAAGATAAGCGTTGAGGAGGTAGTAGTCCTTTCCAGCAACAGGGGAGCCGCTCAACTCGGTATAATGCTTGGTGATCGTAGATTTTACGAGTATTGCAAGAGTTTTGGTTTCGGAGCCAGAACGGGTATCGGATTCAGGGGAGAACGTAGAGGTGCGTTACATCCCCCCCAACGCTGGGATGGGTTAACTATTACTCGGATGCCAATGGGGCACGCCGTAAGCGTAACTCCAATGCAAATGCACTCGGCTATGTCAGCAGTGGCGAGTAATGGAATTTTGATGAAACCTCAGGTGGTCAGGAGGGTGTTTGATTCTGAAGGGAAAACAGTTGTGGAATTCAAGCCGAGAAGCATTCGAAGAGTGCTGAGATCGGAAGTGGCAAAAAACTTAACGGGTATGCTCGAAAAAGTTGTATCCGAGGGAACTGCTAAAAAAGCTAAAATCAAAGGGTACCTAGTAGCAGGAAAAACAGGGACGACAAAAAAAATAATTGAAGGACAATACTCAAATCAACACCATGTTGCGTCATTCGTTGGATTCCTTCCCGCAAACGATCCTCGAATCGTGATTTCCGTGATCGTTGATGAACCAAAGATGAAACCTGGTCGCATAGGTTATGGAGGCAGTGTGGCAGGTCCCGCTTTTCAACGAGTGGCAAAGGAGGTTATTGGCTATTTGGGCGTAAGACCAAATCAAACCGATGAAGAATTGGCCACAATGCAAAACAGAAGGGTGAGAGCCTTGTAGGATTTACAAGATAAACTGATCTTATCATGAAAAGGGAAACTGACCAAATTACCGATTATGCTACTGACTTCCGCGAGCGAATGCGGAGGGGCATGCCATTGGGGCAACTTATGCCGGATACGGACTGCGATTTGAGGGGTGATTCGAGTTGCCTGATTAGCGATCTGGTAACCGATAGCCGGCGAGTTTCTCAAGGATCTCTCTTTTTCGCATTCCCAGGTTCTCGAGTAGATGGAAACTCTCACATACAGGAAGCCGTTGATCGTGGCGCCGCAGGGATTGTAACCGGTCTGGATCATGTGGAGCATTCCGGGGTCGCTTCACTGCGTGTGTCCGACGCTCGAAAAGCGTTGGCTCGTTTTGCTCGTCGTTACCATGGCTGGCCGGATAAGAATTTACGTATTTCGGGAATAACTGGCACGAACGGAAAGACGACCGTCACTGCCTTGAGTCGCCATCTAATGGAGCGCCCCGGGCGTCCTGTTGGATTGGTCGGAACTGTTAAATATCATTTGGGAGACAGAGATATTCCATCTTTTAAGACGACCCCGGAATCGGCCGATTTATATGCGATGTTGCGCAGTATGTTGGCGGCAGGTTGTTCGGAGGCAGTCATGGAAGTGAGTTCCCACGGCATTCATCAATCCCGCGTGAATGGATTATCGATAGAAGTGGCGGCCTTTCTGAATTTGAGCCGCGATCACCTCGATTACCACGGTACGATGGAGGAATATTTTTCTGAAAAAAGGAGAATTTTCAATGGTCACAACGGTTCGCTTCCGAAAGTGGCCGTTATTAATGGCGATTGTCCTTATGGAAAAAGACTGCTTGATGAGATTCCCACTCAAGTTCGAAGCATCACCTTTGGTGAAGGCTTCAATAGTGACTTTCGCGTCCGGGACATTTCATTGTCCCCCGAAGGTGCGGAATTTGTTCTGGATTGTCCCGAGGGTTCCATAGTCACTCGAAGTTCGATGCTAGGTCGTTACAATGTAATGAACATCGCGGCAAGCCTGGCAATTGTTTACGCAATGGGCTTTTCTGTTTCAAAGGTCGTACACAAGGTGGGTACCTTTGACGGTGTCGATGGTCGGATGGAACCAATTGAGAGCGGCCAACCGTATAAGGTGTTGGTCGATTATGCCCATACCCCGGATGCGTTGCGCAATGCACTGGGTATGTTGCGTGAATTTACACAAGGAAAACTACATTTAGTTTTTGGTTGCGGAGGTGATCGAGATAGAGGCAAGAGAATGGAAATGACTCGAGTGGCTTCTGCAGGTGCGGACGAATCTTGGGCTACTTCCGACAATCCTCGGACTGAACCGCAGGATGACATTTTTCGCGACATGAGAAAAGGTCTCCCCAAGTGATCTAAGGTCAACTT
>JACNJI010000188.1 GCA_014382645.1 Verrucomicrobiota bacterium
TTCGGGATCAGAGTTCACTCCTTGCGACAATTCACGCATCCCGAAAAGGATGCGATTGAAACGAGACTCGGTGGTGGCGTATCCTCGACGTTGGAGGGCCAATAAGTCGTGCAGCCAGTTCAGGGCCTTTTGTGAATGACGAGTTAGTCGAAAAACATATTCTTCACGTTCCTCGGAATAGGACTTGGTCAAGTAGCGGTGTTCCTCGTCGCACCATTCGTCCAAATAATCCGAGGGCAGTCGCTTCGGGGCATCCAAGCCTTCTTGCTCTCGCAACTGATCCAAGTGATCGGCAAGGGTGGCGCCGAGTTCCTCTTCGGATGCTTCCGAGACGTTCCAAGTCTTGAATGTCTTGAAAAGAAAGCCTGCAACAAAAGAACCAAGGCGACTACGCATGAGCCGGACCGCAGGCGACTCTTCAAATAGAAATTTAATATCATCATCCATCACACTGAAAACCAAATACTTGGAAAAACAAAATCCAAAAACCAAGAGAGAGGCCATGAGTCAAAGAGAAGTTATTCCCAATTGTCTAAGTTGCCATAAAACATGAGGTTTGCTCTATTGGGCAAAAATAAGTTGATTCTAACATTCAGTCCTTCCCCACCACGAATCGAACCCATGAAAACATTTCTTGTAATTTACTTTCTAGCCCTAGTTCTCTCCATCAACGCGAAGGGCACACTCGATGTGTACTGGATAGACGTCGAGGGCGGAGCTGCGACGCTTGTCATCACACCTGCCGGCGAATCCCTCCTCGTCGACACGGGCAATCCCGGCACCCGCGATGCCGGGCGCATACACCAAGTAGCGACAAAGGTGGCGGGCATAAAGAAGATCGACCATCTCATAACCACTCACTTCCACGGCGACCACTATGGAGGAGCCGCCATGCTGGCTAACCTCATGCCCATCGGTGTGGTCAACGATAACGGCATCCCAAAGAAGAATCCCGACCGGCATCGTAAAAATCCGATTTTCCCCCAGCTCGTCAAACCATACCGCGACATGAAGGTAGACAGCCGAAACGTCGTCAAACCAGGCTATGTATTCCCGCTAAAGCAAGCCAAGGGATCGGCCAAGCTAAAGGTGACTTGCGTAGTAGCCAACCAAAAGATCATTCAGCCACCAGCAAACGTTCGTTTAGCCAAAAACCCCCTAACCGGCAGTGTGCCTGCAAAACCGGAGGACCTTTCCGACAACGCCAACAGCGTGGCCACCCTCTTCGAATTAGGGGCATTTAGGTTTCTCGATAGCGGAGACCTCACTTGGAACGTCGAAGCCAAACTGGTAACTCCCTTCAATGTAATCGGGACAATAGACGTCTACCAAGTGAACCACCACGGTCTCGACTCGAGCAACAACCCGGTCATGATAAAGAGCCTTGCCCCTACCGTTTCAGTCATGAACAACGGTCACAAGAAGGGATGCAACGCAGGCAGTTTCGCCGCCCTCAAGGGAGCAAAGTCAATACAAGCGATGTGGCAAGTGCACAAGAATCTCCGAAAGGACTCCGAAAACAACACCTCTGACAAATTCATCGCCAACCTGACTCCCGGGGATACATGTAAAGGCCACTACATTAAGCTCTCGGTCGCAGAAAACGGAAAGTCTTACACCATATACAATCCCCGCAACGACCAAAAAGTCACTTACCGGACCAAGAACAAATAGGGACTGGACTTCCTACCAAAAGCCAATTTCCACAGGATTACGAAGATGCTTAGAGTCGCACCATTCCGTGCGAACGGTTGGCTATACGAATTGTAAAACCTTCAAGGAAACATGCTCCACCAGATCCGCAACCTTAGCTTTGTATTCGAGCATGTGCGGAGCAGTCAGATGAGATTGAAGACATTCAAGGGTTTCCCACTTTTCAATTATCGTAACGACGTTCGGGTCTAGCGCTTGAGGTTCAAGACCTGTATCGAGATCGACAGTTGGAGCGTATTCGACGCACCCCTCTTCATTCATGACATTGGGAATGTTTGATTTGAATATTTCAAGGAAGGAATCCAAGCAGTTTTCCTTTATTTGAATGGATGCGATTACACTAATCATGGTTTCTCTATTTTGGTATGGCGTAATAAATTCAGAGGTTGTGATCCGATGATTCAAGCACGAATCCACTTATTACACTTTCGGCATCAATAGCTAAAGTGGCGTTGAAGGGTAAACTTAACCGTCACTCAATAACGTTAATGTCGAACCCAATCAATTCTCGCCATCCTTCGCCCGAGGCAGGGTCGGCAGGTCTTATCGGCGTGACATGATGCCAAAGGTCGGTGCCGTGAATGAATTCGTCGCGAGTATCGGATTGGAAAGCAAATTCGCCGGGTTGTAGAACATGATGATAAATCAACTCCTTGTTCCCATCAGGAAGAATTTTCTCGATTATTTGACTTTCTCCACCTGTCACGTTGACACGATTCACCACGAGTGCCGAAACAATGTAGTCTGCTCCGTCCTCGTGTGCCCCTTCAGGAGAATTCTCTCCGGGTGAACCATGAGAAGCTCGAATGCTCATGAAGTGAGCCGAGACACGCAACTTGTTTGCCTCCGGTCTAACCTCGCAAACCAGACCGTAAATAGCTCGAAGCCAAGACTGGAAGTGTTTGTTTTCCACATGGGCAGCCGGGGATTCGTCAAAGACGCGAGGGAGTGAGCGAATGTCCGATTCGTCCACTGCCTGAGAAAAACCGGAGGGAGGTTCACGCAGGATAGAATCCTCGTTTACTACGAAAGTCGCCACCGAACGACGCCGCCAAGGCTCGATTTGATCAAATCGATTCCTTAGCTCGTCGTTCAACCGATTCGTCCAATCCGAATAGATGGACTCATCCGCTTTACCTAGGTAGTAACGGGGAAAGAGCTCACGCAAAACAGTAGTCTCGTCTGGAAAAGCCTCCTCCAGAACCTCCAACCTTTCCCTCCGAACATCGTAGTTGTCCCAAGATAGTTCTTCGAAGATGGAAGCATGCTCGGCCAAAAAGCCATCCTCATCCAAACCGAGGTCCCGCAGACGAGCAAGTCGGACAGGTGACTTGATCGTACGTCCCAAATATTGCGAAATCTCCTTTTCGCTGATTGGGATTCGATCGAGAATCTCTGTCCTGCTAACGCCAGCCATCAAGCGTTGAAAAACAAGTCTCCAGCCTTCGACTAAGGCTATTTGTTAAGACGAAGACTGCGAATCCCATCCCCGCCCGAAATATATAGCACACCGTCACGGTAAGAAAGGCAGTCGGCGGGACCACCGGCATCGTAAGTGAGCAAGAGCGCACCTCGAACCAAGTCGAAAACCTTTATTTTTTTCGTGTCGCCGAGACCGACGTAGAGGAGACCCGATTCGTCGAAAGCCAATCCCCGAGGCTCTTCACCAGAGAGCGAGAAGTCCACTAAAGTCCACATTTCGGCAGGCATATCGTCCTTCCGTAGATCAAAGACCAGCACCCGTCCGGAGTCCGGTTCCGCAGCCACGAGACGACGACCGTCAGGACTAATGGCCAGCCCTCGAACTCGGGCCAATTCTTGATTCAACATACCCACGTAGCCATCCTCCGGGCGAATAATGAACACAGCACCGGAACTAGGTGAACTGGCATAAATATCTCCATCAGGTCCGATAACAACGTCACACACGCTTCCGAGCGAAAAGCCATCGAAAGAATCTGCAAGCACTTCCAGTTTTCCTGCACGTCGGACAACACTCGCTTCGGACGGGTCGGTGTGTTGCAGCAAATCCGTTTCTGCTTGAGGAGATATCCGGATGACCTTGCCCGTTCCAGCCTCAGCAACCACCAAGCGACCTTGGCCATCGATTCGCATGCCATGAGCCCTTGGCGTACGATCCCCGTAGGAAGTCATCCATTGCGTAAGATCGATGAAGGTCTCGGGGGATTGAGATTGGTCGACTTGATACATGCCGATGGTTCCGGACTGAAGGTGGTTGGCAAAGTAAAGAATCCCATCAGTAGAAAAGGTCAAACCACCCGATCGATCCAAGTTGGCTATGACGGGAGATAATTCGACATTCTCGGGCGGCAACAAAGGAAAGGTTTCGCCACGAGGGGAAGATGTAGTATTCTTCGGACTTTTAGAAACCGTGAAGCAACCGCTCAGGAAATAAATGCCAAGCACAAGGAAAATAATTACCAATGCGTGTTTCAAGATAGGTGGTTTTTATACTAGCCGATTACACCCAATACCTTCGGTGCGTGAGATTCAAACTAAAAGATTGAAAAGTTAAAGGAGGTCGAACCTGAAAATGTCGGAAGGTGCTCTGAATCAAGCAACTGAAGCAATAAGGAAGGCTGATGCCATGCTGATTGGAGCAGGTGCAGGTTTCGGCGTGGACTCGGGTTTGCCCGATTTCCGAGGGGATGAAGGTTTCTGGAAAGCATACCCGCCAATGGAGAAACTTGGAATTTCCTTCGAGGAGATGGCTAATCCACGGTGGTTCGAGGACGACCCTTCCCTCGCTTGGGGGTTTTACGGGCATCGCCACCAACTCTATCGCAATACGATTCCCCATCCTGGATTTGCAATGATCCGTCGATGGGCTGAAAGCATGAAGCAGGGAGCTTTTGTATATACCTCCAATGTCGACGGTCATTTCCAACGTATGGGCTTCGGTCAAAACCGCATCTTGGAATGTCATGGATCTCTTAATTACTTCCAATGTCTGGATCGCTGCGGGCAAGAAGTCTGGAGACAGGATAATCTCGATCTATCCGTTGACGAGGGAACGCTTCGAGCCTCTACGCCCTTCCCCGCTTGCCCTTCTTGCGGGAGCATAGCCAGACCCAATATCCTGATGTTCGGCGACTGGGGTTGGGATTCATTTCGCACGGAGGAACAACGCGGCCATTTCATGGATTGGGTCCAGAACACCCGAAACTGTCGAACGGTTACCGTGGAGATCGGGGCTGGGGTAACGATCCCGTCGGTTAGAAACATATGCGAACAATTGGCCGACGAAACGAAGGGTACCCTAATCCGAATTAATCCAAGGGATCCACAAGGTACCGCCAACACTATTTCGATTCCCCTTGGCGGTCTTGAAGCCCTTAGACAAATCAACGAATTAATGCCTTAAAACCATGACCCACAGAAATCTTTCCTTTTGGCTCCTCCCCTGCCACGAAGACTCCGTAAACCTTCAATCCGTAATCGATGATTTTGCCAAGCGATATGACGCCCCTGTCTTCAAACCGCACCTTACCTTATGTTACGGACAATTCAGCGATGAAGAAAGCCCTTGGGGCAACCTGCCGGTCATCGAGCCGATTTCACTTCCTGTCATCGGAGTCGACTCCACCGCCCAATACACCAAAACTCTTTTCCTTCGGTTTCCACGCAATGAAAGACTTTCGGCTCTTAAGGAAAGCCTACTCGAACAATGCCCCAAGCCTGATACGCACGAGACGGATCCCCATCTAAGCCTCTTTTACGCAGAGCTGCCGATAAGTGAAAAACAACAACTGGCAAAGAATCTCGTTCCGCCTCTATCAAATGTTCGCTTCACGGAAATCCAAGTGATTCAACACCCCGCAACCATAACAAGAAAAGAAGACGTTGAAGCTTTCAGAAAAGTTACGGCATAATTCCACTAATCAGCTACAATGTAGCTGACAACAGAACCAACCGCTAAAAAAAGTTCAGACGATCCCCTACCTACTTCCGAGGTTTTTTCTTCTTTGGCTTAGAAGAAGAGGAGCTTTTTCGAAAGTTCAGTTTTTTCAAGGCGTCGCCTGTAGGGGCTAATTGCTTGCCCTTTAAGCGATCGACCTGTTCCGCGACGCGAAACCATTCCTTTGACATAGCGGTCACACGCTCGGGGTGCTCGGAGGAAAGATCGTTGGTCTCTGTGCGATCGTCATCGACATTGAACAATTCCCAGCGACCTAGTTTGGCAGAAGACAGTTTCCAGTCCCCTTGACGCAAAGCGCGGTCCGTCCCGAAATGGAAATAGAGGGTCTCGTGGGGTTCACGCGTCTTGCCCGCGAAAATGGGAGCCAAGGACTTCCCCTGCAAAGGATCGATCTTTCGCTCGCCAACCTGCTTGGGATACTTGGCTTTTCCCAAATCGACGAATGTCGCCATAAAGTCGATCAAGTGACCCGGTTGTCGGGTGATTGATCCCGGCTTGGTCTTGAGACCTTCCGGCCAATGCACGATCAACGGAGAGGAAATGCCTCCCTCGTGCTGATTCTGCTTGTAGAGGCGGAAGGGAGTGTTCCCGACGTGAGCCCAAGAAGCGTCGTAGGTCCAATAAGACTTTGGGTCCCACGGCTTGTATTCGCGACCACGAGTACGCTCGAACGGGCAAGCCCCGTTGTCGGAGCAAAAAAGGATGAGGGTATCCTCAAGGAGGTCTGTCTCCTTCAAGTAGGAAACAAGACGGCCCACGTTTCGGTCGAGCACGTCCACCATGGCGGCAAAGACTTCCATGCGATCCGACTCCCACTGCTTTTCAGTTGCCGAGAGGCTATTCCAAGATGGCATGTGTTCCGGACGCGGACTCAGCTTATATTTCGTCGGTATCAATCCGGACTTCAGTTGACGCTTGTATCGCTCAACACGCATCTTGTCCCAACCCGAATCATAACGACCATCGTACTTCTTGACGTCCTTCTCCGGAGCTTGGAGCGGATAGTGGGGAGCGTTAAAGGCGACATAGAGCAGGAAAGGATCTTCCTTGCGAGTGGCTTCGTTGAGAAAGTCCAATCCGTAATCCATAATGGCATTGGTCGTATAGAAAGGTTTTCCATTGAGCGTGGCAGGCACTTTCCACTCGACGCCATTGAGACGAAAAGAATTGTCACCGGTAAAGAAGTTGGTTGCGCCGGAAAGGTGCCCCCAGTAGCGATCGAACCCGAAGTCGGTGGGTTGCTTGCTCAAGTGCCACTTGCCCACCATCTGGGTGGAATACCCAGCCTTGCTTATGACCTCCGCGATGGTAGCGCCGCGACTAAGGCTGCCGCTTCCGGCTTGGTCACAATAAAGACCCGTCAACAGGGACACTCTGGAGGAATGGCACTTGGCCGTGTTGTAGAACTGGCTGAATCGCAATCCCTTCGCAGCCAGTCCGTCGAGATTTGGGGTCTCGATTTCAGAACCGTAGCAACCCAAGTCAGAAAAGCCGAGATCGTCGGCCATGATAAGAACGACGTTGGGTCGCTTGGCGGAAAGCAAAACCACTGAAAAAAGGCAACATAAGGAAAAGAGTGAGCGGATGGTCCTCATGATTTATTTTTTCTTTTCGGGCTTCGACGCGAGCTGCATCCAAGCGAGATCCGGCCAAGCGGGAGTATCGTTGGACTGGTTGGGACCTGGAGTGGATCGACCGTTCCGCACGATGGTCGAGATGTGTTGAGTCAGTCGTTTGACGAGCTGAGGTTGGGCTTTCGCAAGGTCCTTCTTCTCGGATGGGTCATCGCGGAGGTCATATAGTTCCGCTTGATTTCTAGCATGCGGCATGACGAGTTTCCATTTGCCATCGCGGATGGCGAACCTTCCGTTGGAAGCATGGTGAATAATTGGCACTCGGTCAGCCTTGGGCTTTTGGCCAATCAATACCGGGTAGAAACTATCACTGTCCTCTCCCGCATCCGGCGGAAGCTTGGCTCCCACCATTTCAGCGAAAGTGGCCAGTAAATCGGTTTGGCAGACGGGTTCGTCCCAAGTGGATCCCGGCTTCACCTTGGCCGGCCAGCGAATGAAAAAAGGCACGCGATGACCGCCCTCGTAGATGGAGCGCTTGCCCTCGCGATAAATACCGTTCGACTGGTGCTGGTGAAGCTCGGCTCGCTTGGCCCAAGTGCTCTCGGGACCGTTGTCGCTGGTGAAAACGACCAACGTGTCGTCGGCTAGCTTTTGTTCGTCGAGAAATTTCAGGATACGCCCGACGTGCCAATCGGTTTCCATCATGAAGTCGCCATAGGCGCCGGCCTTCGATTTGCCGAGGAACTTTTCAATCGGAATGACCGGCTTGTGCGGAGAGGTGTAGGGCAAATAGAGAAAGAAAGGCTTCCCCTTGCGAGCTGCTTCCGCTTTGCCCTTCATCCATTCGATCGATTTCGTGGTAAACCGATCAAGGCATTCCACGTCGACGAAGTCGGGAGCCACCTCGAGCCCCTTCGTCTTAAGATTCATTTTCCTTCCGCCTGACTCCTTGGGATCGGGCGCGTCCTTAGCAGTCTTTTGGTAAGGAGGCTTAATGCGGTAATCCTGAATCGCGACCTTGCTCGGTTTTTTCGAGGTGTAGAGAGTTGGAGGCACCTTGGCGTATCGCCCCTCGAACCAGGCAAGTACGCCGTAGTTCATGGAAGCGGGTATGCCCCAGAAATAATCGAACCCTTTGTCCAAGGGCATATCCTTGACCGGTTGCGTCCAGTCACGCTTCCCTTTAGTGCCGGGAAAATCCATTCCGAGATGCCACTTGCCCACCATCGCCGTATGGTACCCATTGTCACGGAGAAGGGAGGCGAGCGTGACGCGACCATCCTTGATCAAGCATTCCTTCTCGGCCCCGAACACCCCTCTCTTCAAAGTGGTGCGCCAGGAATACCGGCCCGTGAGTAATCCATATCGCGAGGGCGTGCAGACGGTGCCGGAGCAATGGCCATCGGTAAAAGTGATGCCCTCGCGGGCCAAACGATCCAGATTGGGCGTCTTGAACTTGGACTCGGGGTTGAGGCAGGAAGCATCCCCAAAGCCTTGGTCGTCGGTGTAGATCACGATGACGTTTGGCCGCTCGGCGGCATAGACCACGGAAACGAAAAGAGAGAACAATAGAATATTTCTCATGAGACCCTCCCTATTTGACGACGAGTACGCCCTTCATGATGGCCCAGTGCCCCGGAAAACTACAAAGGTAGGGATACCTGCCTGGTTTGCGCGGGGCTTTGAAGCGAAGAGTTTCCCTTTCACCTTGCTTCAGCATTTTGGTATAAACGATGATCTTCTTCGATTTCGGGATAAATTGACCGCTTTTGGCAGCCTCGGGATCCTTGGCCATCTCGTTGGCGGCGAGGCCCACTGCCTCTAGGGAATCGGGTTGAACGAGGACAAAGTTATGGGGCGTGGCGTCCGGGTTGTCGAATTCGATTCGAATCGGTTGATTCGGCTTTGCCGGAATTTCGCCGAAAGCCTCCTTGTAGTCACCCAAATTGGGTTTCAACATATACTCGGAGGCGAAGAGCATCCTCTCCTTAATGCAGGAAACCTTTACCTTGAGCAGGTTTTTCTGGCGATCGAACTTCTTGTCTCGCTGGGTTTTCTCTGCCCTTTGATTCGAAGCTTTTTGTTTAAAAAGGAAGCCATACACTTGGGGGTTCGTTTTTTCCACGGTGTCCTTGTCCCAGAATTTCCTCATCGGGGCGGAACCAAGAGATGTCTTGATGGCATAGGACAAATGCCTTTCACTGGGGAGAGTGACGACCTCCGCCAATACCTCGAAGGCTTCCTTCGTTCCAACGTAACTGCAGGCGATGGCAGCCTCCATGCGAACGAGGCCGTTCTGATCGGCTCCCGCCCTAGCGAGTAACTTGTCTCCGTCCTTGGCCAAGCCATGCCAATGACGTAACTGGCGGGCAGCCGCAGCCCGGGCATTATGGTTGTCGCAGGCAAGCACCTCGCGCAACAGCGGCAAGTTGGCTTGCTCGACGTTACGGTAGGCCCAGATGGCCTCGACTTGGTGGTGGCGGAATCGCTCGTCCTTGGGATCGAGCTTGGCGACCCACTTGTCGAGAGCGGCCTTGACTTCGGCCGGCTTCTTTTCCCGCAGTTCGCGCTTGGCCCAGTAGCGATAACGATACTCCCGGCGCTTCAGGATATCCAGCAGATCCGGGATGGAGGCGCCGGCGATCTTCGGAGGATCCTGTGGCTTGGCTCCCTTCGGGAAAATACGCCAGATGCGCCCGGAAAGCCGATCACGCCGCTCGTCCCGCAAGGAATATTGAGCGTGCCCCTTGACCGGGTTGTACCAGTCGCAAACGTACATGGCTCCGCGCGGCCCGTAGCGCAGGTCGACGGGAATGAAGCTCAGGTTGCTCGAGAAAATAATATCGCTCTTGTACGCCTCATCATAACCGAACTCCCCCTCGTTCCATTCGAGAAACTCTACTCGATTGGTCGATTTGTAGCGTACCTTCACCATGCCGCCCTGCAGCTCTTTGGGCCAATTGGGGAAGTCCACGAATTCTTGACCACAAACTCCTGAGTAGGCTTGGAGACCGGAAGGACGCGGGTGCTGCTCGGGATAAGGGGGATCCAAGGCATGGTGGGCGGAAGCGAAAATTGGGTAACTCGCCACGTGCTGCCCCCAGTCGTCGAAGGTCACGCCCCATGGGTTGGTGCTGGCGTGCGTGCCGAAGGCGGTCAGGCGATGCAGTTTCGGCTCCCAGGCAAACCACCCGCTGTTTTGTTGACGGACGGGTCCATAAGGGGTTTCAACCTGCGTATGGTGAAAAATCGATTCGCGAAAGATGAGATCACCATCGGGCGTCCATGCGAAGTCATGCAGGGCGTGATGGGAATCCTCGGAACCGAACCCGGTCAGGACGGTTTCGCGATGGTCCGCCTTGCCGTCGCCATCGGTATCCTTGAGAAAGGTCATATGCGGTTCCTCCGAGACATAGACTCCGCCATCACCAAACTCAAAGGAGAGCGGCACGTTGAGATCCTCAGCCCAAACAGATGACTTGTCAGCCTTCCCGTCTCCGTCGAGATCCTCGAGAATGACGATCTTGTCGTTCGGGGTCTGCCCAGGGTAAACGTGCGGGTATGTCGTTGAACAACTCACCCACATGCGCCCATGCGAATCCCATCTCATCTGGATGGGGCATGCAATATCTGGAAATTGCTCTTCGCTGGCAAAAAGAGTCACCTCGAACCTAGGATCCACATTGAAAGCCTCGCGTTCCTTCTTAGGCGACATCCACTGGTTGGCTCCGCGACCCACTTTACTCTTGGGCATCTCCGGAACATTGGAATCGTCGATCTTGGCGGGCACCTTCTGGCCTTGGGCAAGTGCATGAATGCGATCGTCACGATTCGCCGTCATGAGATCGAAATTTCGCATAGCGGGGAGAAAGTCCAAATATCCGTAACTTCAGGTCCGCCCGCCTGTGTAATAAAAAGTGTTGAGCGGACGGTGGCGAAAGAAGTGCTGCTTGTTTTTTTCCACCACCGCGGCTCGCACTGT
>JACNJI010000337.1 GCA_014382645.1 Verrucomicrobiota bacterium
GTCGTGTCGTGCGGTTGCTGGTCGGTGAATAAGAAATCGATATTGGGGCGTTGGGACATGGAAGGTCGATTTTTGGAAAAACGTCGTTGTGGACCTAGCCGAAATACTTCCTGTAGTACTCGATTGTCTGACGCGCAGCAGCTTCAGGATCGGGCCAAGCGAAGGCCTCGGCGGAAACACAACCCTCGTAACCAAGGCTTTTCAGGGTTTCCGCAATAGGGCCCATCTCGGTGTGACCACACCCAACGGGACGACGGTTGCTGTCGGCGAAATGAACATGTCCGATATGCCGAGCCCCTTCTCGAAGAGTAGCGGAAATGTCGGCTTCTTCAATGTTCATGTGAAAAAGGTCGGCCAAGAGTGTGACGCCCTTGGTGGAAAGACCATCCAGAAAGTCCGCCGCCTCGTTGAAACGATTGAAGAGGTTCGTTTCATATCGGTTGAGGGGTTCGTATATTAACTTAACGCCGGCTGCCGCCGAGGTGTCTCCCAAGTCCTCCAGAGCCTCAGCAAGCCAACCTAGAGCCTCTTCGCGAGAAACGTCGCCACTATGAGAGCCCTGCATCGAACCGATGATTGCAGGAGCTCCGAATCGTGCCCCGAAAGCGATCATCTCTCTGATGAAAGCTCTAGCTTGATCCCGGATGTCTTTGCTTGGGTCGGTCAAGGACAGCCCGCGCAACACCTTGCCGGCCCCGGTGCCTACTGCGCCAATGGTCAAGTCGGTTTCCTCTAAAAGCGACTCGATTTCTCCCGGATTTCCCGCCTCGGGTCCCTCAGTGAAGAGCTCCACGGAATCGTATCCAAGCGCCGCAGCGCTCCGGATGCTTTTACCCAAATCGTTCCAAAGAATCCACGGGCCACCCCGCAATGCCGAGACCAAAGATATAGTTACGCACGATTTCATAAAAGAAATCAGCTACTTTAGGCAGAAGCAGTACCTGCCTACGAGGAAAATATGTAAGGAAGGCTAGGAATCAGGTAACTGAAACCGGAAGATGTTGGGGGATCAAAGCCAATCCAAGTCCTGCTCGGATTCCTCGGGCGGGTTGGGCTGCTCCGGGCGCCGGCGCGGGAGCGGGGACAGGCCGTTGCAATTCCCGAATTTGCCGATCTTTCTCAAGGCGTTGCTGCTGTCGGTCGAGAAACTGCCTTCGAAGACGATCTTGATCTGCAGGAACAAGATTCGGTGACAAAGGATTGATCTTTTTGCCGGTCGGGTCGGCGGGTTCGTTAGCGAAGGGATCATTCGGGTCAACTGCGGGTGCAGGTAGTGCTTGAGGAGCCAAGGGGTTCGCTCCGGGTGCGGGTTGTTGGCCCGGGACTTGAGGAGCCACCTGAGGCGCTAATCCCGGAGCAACTTGGCCCGGGGCTCCTATGCCGGGAGCAAATGGTGAATTTTCAAGTCCGGGCGCTCCGGGAGGGAGTAGAAACGGACCACCTGGCACGGCATTGGGGTTGACCGCACCTGGGTTGACCCCGGCTCCTGGAATAGGCGTGTACTTAGGTATCAAGGGATTCGCAATACCTGCGAAAGGATCTCGAAAAGAGGGTTGTCTCCGCGTCATGCCAATTGGCAAAAGGTCTCCCGCCGCACCTGTGACCAAGGGAACCGTGTAGACAAATTTCCGATGTGGTTTGTATCTCTTGTCGTGGAGGTTTGGGACGAAAACGTTCGGGTTCGTAGGAGAGGGAACGTAACCTTGGGCTAGCAATTTCTCGACAGTGCCTCCTCTAGGAAGCACGGCTCGGCCATTTATTTGAATGGCAGTGGGTAAGCGACCTACGTCCATGTAGCCTGTTTGTCCTCCTCCGATTGCGGGAGGCAGGCGGGGCGTCTGCTTACTCGAACGGTTGGCGGCGACCAAGACCGCACAAGAGATGGCGTACAGCGCGAATGCAAAGAGCAAGTTCATGTAAATAAACTAAGAACACTTTGAGCCATTCGTCAAACAATACGTGATTTTTTTTAAAAAATCCTCCCAAAACAAAGAAAGCCAAGTTACATTTAGCTCTTGTTGTTACGGTGTTTTACCGCCAATCAGAGTTTGTCCAAAATGTTTCATTCACTCCCTCTTAATCAAGACCACCATGAAATTCATAAGCTATTCCTTGATTCCGGCATTAGCCTTTTTCATCAATTTGCATGCAGCCCCTTCCCAGGAGGATGCAGCCGATCCCTCGAAAGTCGATGCAGACTACGCCATACAGGGAGAATACACGGGAACCGTGAAGGGGGAGGACGGTGACAAGAAGCTCGGGTGCCAAGTCGTGGCTCTAGGTGATGGCCAGTTTACGTCCAGGGGCTTCGTCGGCGGTTTGCCGGGAGAAGGATGGAACCTCAACAAGGAGGAAATGGTGAAGGGCTCAACAAAACCGGACGGAGCTATTGTCTTTGCCAACGACAAGCACCGAGGCATCATACGGGACGGGGTCATGCTTGTGGAAACCCTAGACGGCAAGGGCATCGGCGAGCTGAAACGCGTCGTCCGCAAGAGTCCCACGCTGGGAGCCAAGCCACCCAAGGGCGCGGTCGTCCTCTTCGACGGAAAGACGCATGGGGCCGACCTGTGGAAGGGTGGACGGCAAACCGAGGATGGTCTTCTCATGCAGGGCTGCACCAGTAAGCAAACCTTTGGCGACTTCAAAATTCACATCGAGTTTCGCACACCCTACAAGCCCAAGGCTCGCGGACAAGGTCGCGGGAACAGCGGTTTCTATGCCCACGGACGCTACGAGGTGCAAGTGCTTGATTCCTTTGCCCTCGACGGCAATCACAACGAGTGCGGCGGCATCTACTCCACCAAACCTCCCCTCCTCAATATGTGCTACCCGCCACTCACATGGCAGACCTACGACGTCGATTTTACGGCCGCCAAGTTCAAGGACGGCAAGAAGACGGCAAACGCATTCATGACCGTGCAACACAACGGTGTCCTGATCCATGACAAGACCGTCTGTGACCACGCCACTACCGCTTCCCCGATGAGAGAAGGCCCTGAACCCGGCCCGGTATACTTTCAGGACCATGGTAACCCCGTCCGTTATCGTAACGTATGGGTGGAGAAGAAGTGACTTTTCTTAAACGGACAAATCCCTGCCTTTGCGCACTGGCTCTTCTTTTGGCCGCGGGCTGCGGAAAGAAGGAGCCGGAAGAAACTCCACCCACCCCCGACGAGAGTTCGGCTGCCAAAGCTCCCATTGACGAGACACCTCCTGCCGCAACCGGTAAGCTTCCGGTCCCGCCCGCCCCTCCTGATTTTACGCCACCTCCGCCTCCGACAGGCGTCCCGCTCGGCTTGGATGGGCCTTCCAGTCCGAAAGTGGCGGAGTTGCAAGCTATTCTCCGAAAAGCCAATCCTGCGTACCAAGGACAAGGCAAGTTTCGCGAGGAAAACGGAGAAATTGTCGCTGCCGAGCTTGCGAACTGCAACTTGAGCGACCTCTCGCCCTTGAAAGGCTTGAGCCTGTTCGGCATGGATATCAGTGGAAACCCCGTTCGAGAAATACGTCACCTCAAGGGAATGCCCCTCCGAAACTTGTTCATGGAAAACACACTTGTGACCGACCTTTCACCACTGAAAGGGGCTCCCATCGTAGAACTTCGCTTGAACGGAACGCCTCTTCAGTCGCTAAAAGGCCTGGAAGGCATGCCCGTGGAAAATTTGTATATGCTTGGAACGAAAGTGACCGACATCTCAGCTTTGGCCGGCTCCAAGTTAAGGCAACTTTGGCTGAACGAGACACCCATCTCCGACTTGGAGCCTCTGGCAGGCGCTCCGATCGTCAGTCTAACGCTTCATCGCACGCAGGTTTCCGATCTCTCCTTTATTCGAAACTTGCCCGTCATTCAGCGTCTGCACATTGCCGAGACCCCCGTAACCGACCTCACGCCACTCAAGGGGGTGCCCTTGACGAGACTGGTCTTTACTCCCGCCAAAATCGAAAAAGGTCTTGAAGTTGCACGTCAACTTTTTGGACTGCGCGAGATCGGCACCCGTTTCGACGACCAAAGTCGCGACCTTATGCCGCCCGATCAGTTCTGGAGCCGTTTCGACAACGGCGAATTCCGCTAAGGCGGATTTCTTATTTCGGCGTGAATGGAGAAATGCTTAGAATTTCTCAACCCCGAACATCTTAACGAGCTTCCCTACGAACTCTTTGTGGTCTGTGAGCTTGCAGGCCTTTTTCCAGTCCGCCAGACAGGTCGAAAAACTTCTAGGGGTCTTTGTCTTGTGAGTATTCAGATAAGCGAGGGCACCCCAGTTTTCTGGCCGTTTCTCGAAAAAAGGTAGTAGTTTTGTGGCAATCGTCGTGTTTTTTGCTCGATCGGTGGGATTCTCCTTAAGCTTCACTTTGTTCCGCTCATACCACTCGGCAACAGTCAGGGAATCGGGCCAGGCGTGCGTGTCCAGACGTTCCTGCGCATAACTCTCCAAACTCGGGGAATAACCCCTCCAGTTAGGGTAGGGTGGTTCGTTATCCCATTCCTTCCGCATACTTCTCATGGCAAACAGTGACGCGGTCTCGCACAAGCTTTCCTCGAACCATAGGTTGTCTCTGGCTCCCGCTTTGTATCCGCAAAGGATGTGACAGAACTCATGGGAAAACTGAAAGGCGTACTGGCACCAAAACGTCTTATGTGTATCCAGCCTTACGATATATTGCCCCTCGTTTCCCCTCCGAAACAAGACGATCGGCCCCGTGCGGGAGCGATCCACTATGATGGGCTTTAGTTGTTCCTGCGAAGCATGCGGCCAAAGTTGCCTTGCCGAGGAGTTCAGCACTTTTTCGATATCGCGAATGGAGGCTCCGCCCCAATCGGCGTTGGAAACTCGTATCTCGGGTAGTGGACCTTTTGCGGGTTCCTTCGCCCAATGATTCGCACCGACAAGGCAGAATGCTATGGGAAGGAAGAGATTTCTTAGATTCATGGAACCTTTATCGTGGGTTTACCCTCCAACCAGCCAAGGGAGATCAGAAACTTATCCATTTCCAGAACCGTTTTTTCGTAATAATTTCCCTGTTTCCCCTTGTTGAAGAAGCCGTGCGGTTGTCCGGCGTAGACGTGAAGGTCCGACCGACTCCCCGCTTTTTCCATCAGGGCCTTGTATTTCTCGGCCGTGGAGACTGGAATCAGCTTGTCTTGGTCACCTAGGAAGACGATGGCCGGTGGCGTACCCTTGCGGATGTTGTCGATGGGCGAAATCTCCTTGTAGCGATCCTTTACTCGATCATGGCCATAGCCCTTGGGCCCGTTGTCGTATACGGGATTGAAAAGAGCCAAGGCATTCGGCTTGGACGATACCGACAGGTCTTCGCCTTCCTCCTCCAGTCCCGGCACCGTGCCGGTGGCCGCGGCTACGTGCCCTCCGGCTGATCCTCCGCCCGCAGCCAAGCGTTCCGGGTCGATCCCCAGTTTCTTTGCGTTTTGGCGAATCCAGCGAACGGCCGACTTCCCGTCCTTCACGCACTCGAAGGGTGGGGTGCCTTGCCGAGATCTCACCCGATAGTCGGCGCTCATCGCGACCATCCCGCGAGATGCGAGATATTCGCAATGCGGGCCGAACTGAGCGGGGGTGCCGCCACTCCAGCCGCCACCGAAGAAAAACACGATCGCAGGCCGCTTGTCCTTCTTCGGGTCATGCCCTTCGGGATAAAAGACGTTCAGGATCAACTTAGCCCCGCTCGCCTCCTTGTAGACGAGGTGCACCGCTCCCTCGATCGGGGAGGCGACCTTGCCCTCCTTGGCCAATGCTGACGTAATCCAGAGGAAGCTCGCTAAAAGAGTTAGGAGCATTAACTTTATTTTCATGCATCCAAATTTGCAAGGCACTGGATTAAAGAGCGAGAGCAAATACCCTTTAATGCACCACAATCTTTCTTGGGTTATCCTTATCTCGAAACTTGATTGAAGATTACTTCTTGCGCTATAAGAAAAATGTTCCAGCCCATTAAAACCATTATATGATGTATTTGACCTTCGCCAAAAGAATTTTAGTCACTGCCGTGGCCTTGTCGTTCATGCAAGTCGGGCTTCGGGCCGAGTCGCTTGAGATGTGGATCAGTTCCCATCAGGACCAGGTCTATTACGAAAAGATGGCGGAACTTTTCCGCAAGAAGACCAAGAAGGATCTGACCGTGTCGGTGAGTGCCTACGGTTTCCGGGAAATGCCGGACAAGCTGGGCGTGGCCTTTCGGACGGGAAAGGGCATGCCCGACCTCGTGCAACTGGACGAAACCTTCTTCGGGGTGTTTCTCGGTCCCAAGTCTCCCTTCGTCGACCTGACCAAACGGGTAAAGGAGTCGGGCTTGGACAAAGATCTCCATTCGAGGCGACTGGAAGTGTTCACCTACAAGGGTCAGGTATTGGGCGTTCCCCAATCATTGAGTGCCATGGTGCTCTACTACCGGAAAGATTTGTTCAAGGAGCTCGGGGTGAACCCGGACGACTTGGCGACCTGGGAGGGAGTGGAGACAGTGGGGGAGCATCTTCAAAAGAAGCACGGTCAGCGGCTCATGGCAATCGACGGTACTCTTTTCGACGTGTTGCTTCGGCAACGCGGGAGCGACCTTTTCGACGCCAAGGGCAAACTGCTTCCGGACTTCGAGTTGGCGGTGGAATTGCTTGAGAAATTATCGGACCTCTCTGAGAGGCAGATCACCGTATTGCCCGACCGTGGCACGATTTTCGACCCCGTCTTTTTCAGTGGCGACTTGGAGACCGGCGAGGTGCTCTGCGTACCTGGGGCCGATTGGTACGGGCTCGACCTCTTCCAGCAGTTCGCCCCCGATATGAAGGGAATGTGGGGCATGCTACCCCTTCCCGCGTGGAAGGACGAGAAGGGTGAACTGGGCCCCAGAACAGCCACTTTTGCTGGCCAAGGTCTCATGATTTGCAAGGGCAGCAAGAAACAGGACGCGGCGTGGGAGTTCATTGATTTCGTGATGAAAGATCCCGATGCCAACGCCGAACGTTTCCTGCAGGGAAACAGCTTTCCCGCCTACAAGCCCGCCTGGAAGGACAAACGCCTCCTGAAGAAGCACGAGTACTTCGACCAGTCCATGGGCAAACTTCTTATCGAACTGGAAAAGGAAATTCCTCCCGTGAACGTAAACCCCAAGCGACCGCAGGCGATCTTCCTCATGCAGGAAAACTACTTCGGTGCCATCATGTTCCAAGCCCTCGAGGCCCGCAAGGCACTGGAAGAGTACAGGGACGCCATCGAGGCGAAGGACGGCAACCGCAGGTAAATAGTTTGTTTTGCCTAGTCTTTTGCAAACGCATCGTACAGGGCTGTTTTCTCTCATACTCTTTATCGGCCCGTTCTTCGGCCTATTGCTCTTATTTTGGGCAGTGCCGCTCGGACTGAGCGTCGATCTGGCTCTGCAACACCCCGATTACGTTCCTGGTTACCGCGAGGATGCCGCACCGCAAGGAGGGGAGGGCGGGGGCTCGGCAACCTCGGGTTCCGCGGATTGGTTGAATGTTTCCTGGGAACCTGAAGAAGAAGCAGCGAATGAACCGGTCGAGAAGTACGTCGGCTTCGGCAACTTCTCCTATGTTCTCGGCGACCCCAAGTTTCACAAGGCTCTGGGAAACACTGCCCTCTACGTCTTGGGCACGATTGGCATCGCGCTTCCCCTTGCCTTCTTTCTTGCCCATTTCCTGCGGCAGGTTCCGGGGCGGATGCGGCCTGTCCTTAGTTTTCTGCTTCTTCTTCCCGGGCTTTGCCTGTCGGGAGTGCTGGCTACGCTCTTTCAACTGTTTTTTCACGGGCGAGAGGGGGCCCTCAACCAGTGGTTCGTCGTGCCTATGGGGTTCGAGCCGATAAACTGGTTGCTTGACCCGTCCTTCGTGTTGCCTGCCCTCGTCCTTCAGGCGGTATGGAGGTGGGCGGGGTTTATTGTTCTTTTCTTCCTTTGCGGCATGGAGGCCATACCCAAGGCCTATTACGAGGCGGCTAGGGTGGAGGGAGCCGGTGCATGGCGGGTGCTAAGAACCATAACCTTTCCCGCCGTCCGACATGTGACGGTATTCGCCGCCGTGTTCCTTGTCATCGACGGTTTCGCCTCCTTTTCGGGAGCCTACAACCTGCTCGGTGGTTCGGGCGGGATTCTGGACTCCGGCCTCCTGCTGGTCACCTACTTGTATCAGGTTGCCTTTCCGGGAGGTTCCGGACAGTTCGACTTTCCTGCTGCTGCCGCCATGAGCTTGCTGGTGGTGCCTCTTACCGCACTGGTTCTGTTTCTCGTCTTGTTCGGTAGAAATCGATTCTCACGTACATGAATTCTAGTTCTGCAAGATACTTTTCTCCCGCCGTGCTCGTCTCCTTGCTTGCGGGACTGGTCTTTTCCTATCCCTTTCTGTGGATGTTTCTTTCCGCGTTCAAGACCAACAAGGAAATCTATCAACCCTTGCTCCTGTTTCCCGCCGACTACGAATGGGATGCCTTTGCTGCCCTGTTTTCGGGGAAGTACCTCGATTTCACCAGCTTCTTTCTCAATTCCGTTTTCATTTCCTGTATGCAGGCCCTGTTTGCCACTGCCGTTACAGCCTGCGCCGGATTCGCGTTTGCCAAACTGAATTTCCGGTTCAAGGGAGCATTCTTCCTGTTGGCGGTATTGGTCATTCTGGTACCGAAGCAAGCCTTGGCCATTCCGCTTTTCGAATGGTTGACTTGGCTGGAACTGAACGGAAGCCGATGGGCGGTGATCCTGCCCGGGATAGCCAGCGGGCTCGGCATCGTGTTCTTCACCCAAATCTTTAGCCGGATTCCGAACGAATTGATCGATCTCGCAAGGGTGGAGGGGGCATCGCTGCCCCGAACCTTTCTCGCAATCCTCCCGCTGGTGGCTCCGGCCCTCGTTACCTATGGCTTGATCCACTTCATCCTGGCGTGGCAGGAACACTTGTTTCCCTTGCTCCTGCTTTCCGATGCCAACCAAACCTTGCCCTTGGGGCTCGCCAAGCTGCGCGACTCCAGTCACCGAATTCCCGAAGCCGTAGCCATGGCGGCCGCCACCTTTACGCTCGTTCCTGTGGTCGCCTTGTTCGCCGTCTTTTATGGGAAGATGCGAACGGCTCTGGCCGAACTGACCCTACACTGAGAGGTTTTTCCCTGTCTCCGGGTCGAACAGGTGACACCGTTCGGAATCTACGGTCAAGCTAACCTTGGAACCGATTTCCACTTCCGGTCGTTCCGTCACCTTTGCCACCAACAGGCTGTTGGCTACGCGAACATGCAGCAAGCGAGCCTCGCCGACATCCTCCAGCATTTCGAGCATTCCTTCCAACAAACCATATTGGGAATCTTTGACATTCCCAGTTGCTAGGCTGAAATCTTCGGGCCTTGCTCCGAGTATGGTTTTACCTGCGGGAATGTTCTTAAGCTCCTCACTTAGGGGGAGAGTGCAATCGCCCATGGCGAAGCACGCATCGCCGGCCTCTTCTGTTTTTTCGCCTTCCAGAAAATTCATTGATGGGGAACCTATAAATTCGCCGACAAACCGATCGACCGGATGATCGTAGACTTCCTTTGGAGTACCGACTTGGCGGATCAAGCCCTCATTCATGACGCAGACGCGGTCGCCGAGGGTCATGGCTTCCACTTGATCGTGGGTGACGTAGATCGTGGTGGTGCCCAGTTCACGGTGCAGGAGCGCCAGTTCTCGTCGCATGGTAACCCGGAGACGCGCATCGAGGTTGCTTAATGGCTCGTCCATGAGAAAGACGGCGGGCCTTCGGGCAATGGCTCGTCCAAAGGCGACTCTTTGGCGTTGTCCACCCGAGAGAGCTCCCGGCTTTCGATCGAGTAATTCGTCCAATCCCAGTTTCTCGGCGACTTCCAATACCCGTGTCTTCACTTCCGATTCGGGAGTCTTTCTAGCTCGCAGACCGAACGCCATGTTGTCGAAGGCCTTCATGTGAGGATACAGGGCGTAGTTTTGGAATACCATGGCGACGTCTCGGTCTTTCGGTTCCATGTCGTTTGCCAACTTTCCGCCGATTCGAAGGGAACCTGAGGTGATTTCCTCCAATCCGGCGATCATTCGAAGAGTCGTCGTCTTTCCGCAACCCGAGGGTCCAACCAAAACCAAAAACTCGCCATCCGATGCGGTCAGGCTTACGTTGTCCACGGCCTTTACGTTCTTGGGGTAGATTTTACTAACGGAATCTAATTCGACTTCAGCCATTTCTCGGTAATCTTTTACACGTTGAGCCAGGAGAGTGAAGAAGAAAGGGGATCATTCACGCTTGTCGGAAACGTACAGTGGACTAGATTGTGGGGCGTGAAGAAAATCTTCGACTGCAAACTTGGGCTTTGGCCCATCGTCTTTTGGGCGGCACTCACTGGATGCCAAACCGACTCTTGGGAAAGCCCTCCATCGGATAGCTCGCGGCGACCGGAGGCAATCGTGGCCGAGTGCACCCTGTGCCACAGCACGCAGGAGGCGCAGCGGGGTCCCATTCTGCACGGCATGGACAACTGGTACTTGCTGGACCAAATACAGAAATTTCATTCGGGTGTGCGCGGACGAGATTCGGACAACCGTTCGGAATACCTGATGGGCTCGGCAGTGAAGAAAATTCGCAGCGACTATGAAATGGCCTTGGCCGCGAATTGGTTTTCTCAACAGGCTCCTCTTCCGGCCATTCGCACCGTTTCCGGAGACTTGGAAGCGGGAGCGGTGCTATACGCTTCCCGGTGCGCATCCTGTCACGGCGAAAAGGCCGAAGGGAAGCGGGAAACCCTCTCACCTTCGCTCACCCGCTTGGAGGGATGGTACTTTTTCGATCAAATGAAGAAGTTTCGTTCCGGCGATCGTGGCAGCAACCTCGCCGACTTGGGCGGAAAAGCGATGTCCGCCGCCGTCAACGGCATGAGCAACCGACAATTCAAGGACGTGGTCGCCTACGTCGTCGAAACCTTCGGCCCGCCCGAGGCTCTCTCGCTCAGGGAAAAAATGCTGCAACGGGTCTCCGAAGGCAAGGATGCCAACGCCACTCACTAGGCAACGCTCGCACGAATGGCTTCCAGTCGCTCGGGCGTGCCTACGTCGTCCCAACTGCCCTTATGGAGGGCTCCACACACGCGATTGCCTGCTATCGCGGCACTGAGGCGAGG
>JACNJI010000333.1 GCA_014382645.1 Verrucomicrobiota bacterium
CGGCGAAATTATTATGAAGACTCCCGATGGACACGGGCTCGGCCTTCAAAATAGCGATTTTCTTGGGGTCGGTGACATCCCAAGACTTGGTCTTACTATTCCAGATGAAGGACCCTTGCCCAAACTCTCTGGTCACTGCATCGAGCATCGAGGTGTATGCCTTCTCTTTCAATACGGCATCCTCAGCAGCCTTTAGCTTATTGGCTGCCTCTGTCAATGGATTCAGGTCGTTTACGCTGGTAACCGGTTCGTTTGCGTCGAACACATCCATGAACGACTGTTTATTGTCTTTAACTTTTTTCCACTCCGTTTCCTTGCCGGACTGCAAGACCTCGTAACCATTCTCCACTTGTTCCTCGAGGAAAGCTTCGTCTTGAGCGATGTAGCTTTCGTGCTCAAGCCATAAAAAAAGGGCGAGGCCTACGAGACCAAATAAACTAAAAAGACGTAATACAACTGCGACAGCATTCATAGGCAATTAGGGTTGTTATACATAACCTAGAGTTTCAACTGGAAAAATTGCAAACTCATTCTATTTCTAAAGATAATGGGTCGACATCTACTTTAGAACATTTGCCCATCCTACTTGAACGCACCGACTAGAAAACTCTCGTTAATTTAAGGATAAATGCGAGTTTGATAAATTTGGGCTCGATGATGACCGTGAGTGGACAGAATTTCTATTTCAATTGCCTTGGTTTCTATGGGGTCGAACTGGTGAGAACGGAACCCAAGCAAGTTGTCCTCTACCGCAAGCAGTTCACGCCAATGACCACTCTCGCCTAATCTATAGATTCTATAAGAACGAGGGATGGTCGGGATAGTCATCCGTGGCAAAACCGAGGGATGGGGGGGGAATGCATATTCCAGGCAAGCATCGAAAACGAGATCGACTCTAGAAATTGTTTGGGGTTTCTCCCAATGCAACTCAAGAAATTCGGGAAACTTGAAGTCGGTAGGTTCCGAAATCCAAATATGCGGCATTCTACCCGGCCTAGAATGCCCATCGGCAATGTTTTCAACACCATAGACGGGTTGCTTCGGAGAGAGGCGAAAGCAGTAACCCGAACCGGGCCCTGGTAGTGCCGGAAGAACCGGACAATAGCTTGAATAAGGATTCCTCAAAGTGGCCTTATTATCAGGAATTGGCGAATGCCTGAGAACTCCGACGGGCGCGTTGTCCTGAAGAAAGGGAATCACATGCATATTTCCCTCTATTTCAAGAAAATGCCAACCTGCTGATTTTATTTTAGATTGCAGTGGCAACTCAACCCATTGACCGGAGCTTTTTGATAAATCGACTGATGCAGTGTCCAGGCAATCACCGGGGATGGTCGAACCGTTGCTCGCTCCCTCTAGCAAACGCACCTTTAGCCTGCAATCTTCTCGAACCTCAATATAGAGATCAATCCCCTCGATCGAGTCGGTAATCACAGGAAATTGAAGCAATCTATTATCCGGAGAAGCAGTCACAGGCAGCACGGGATACTCCAGAGAGCAACAGGGAAGGGTAGTAGAAGCGATGATTTTTGCAACTCGGCCAAGATCGTCAATGTCCTCAACAGGATCCGGACCGCACGAGTGATTCAATCGCGCCAAATCCCGCCTAATGCCTTCGACATAGTTGGGTTTGGCCAAGGTTCTTGGCTGACGGCGATCCAAGGCGGCTCTGGCGGCCACTAAACCAACCGCCTCCCCGAGTTGAGCTGAAGCAGGCGGATGGCGAAGGCATGCCGAAACCCTGTGTGTGACAGATGCGTGCTCGCCGGCGACCATCAAGTTACGAACCTTTTTGGAATAAAGACAAGATAGAGGTATTCCATATTGTCCCGGCAGGGCTATTCGCCCAAGAGGCGATGAAAGTAGAGCAGCAGGTCCATCAAGAGGCGCACGTGCCATGGCCACATGATCTCCCCTTGGACGACTGGCTTCCATTTCCTCCGGGGTTAGTGATTCTTCACCTTTTATCCGGAAGCCATCTGAGCGTAAAACGGTCAATGAATACCATGACAACAAGAGTTTTTCCGCAAGATGAAGGAATGGAGAACGATTCTTGATATAATCCCAAGCGGCATAGGCAATTTCGGAAGCCTCGGGAGGAGATCCCCCCCTGTGCTTTGCCGCCCACTCCGCAAGATGTAGCCCTTGCGGGGCAAACAGGAAAGACTCGGAAAAGGGTAATTGGGCAGCCGGTTCATTGTCTTCCCAACGCAATCGAACCCATGAAGGCGCGGCAAAAGGGATAGGCTTTTCTGCCGATCGTATTTCCATTGTAATGGCAAAACGACTTTCGGGTGCCGTTACCCCAGAGCCAAACAAAGGGGACAACTTTGTATATTCCTCACGCTCAGTACCGTATTCGCCAGGAGCTCCCGCAAGTATGGCGAGCGAACCGTTGCCTGTACTGTCGATGTAAACTGGCGCCATGAAACGTCGACGAGAACGACCTAATACATCTATGCCGGTAACGGAAAGAATTTTATCCTTTCGCTCGTTCAACTCAGCTTCGATTACAGGTAGATCATTGAAATAAAGTAATCGCTCTTGAGAACGAACGAAATCGTTCAATACTCGATCTCGACCTTCGTATGTCCCATCCAAATTAGAAGCCAAGTCCATGAGTAAAATTTCATCCAATAAGCCCGTTTCCCGAAAATAGGCGAAGTTTGGAACCGAACCATCCTCCAGCGGGAAGCGAACTTCCCGGCCAATTCGACCACCAAGACTCGAGCGAGCCTCAACCAACGAGACGAGAGCTCCGGTTCGCGCTGCAGTAACGGCTGCGCAGATTCCAGCCAAACCTGCTCCCACTACAACAACGTCGCATCTTTGGGAATGATATTTCATCTTAAGAAAAGAATCCCAAGAGCAAATGGTAATTATCTTTGGGGGAAAGAAAAAAGGGAAATAAACTTCTCCCAGTCAATTTAAATATGCAACAATCAATGGCTATTCCCTCAAAGCAACACTCATCCGGCAACTAACCATCAAGAGGCTGGGGGATTAACCTTAGTTTATAGTAACAATTAAGCTTTATTTATAGTTTGACCGAGAGGGAAATGATATTGTAAGAAATAACACCGTTGCCTATAAAAGGTTGTTTTCAGATGTCCCATCATTTGCCTGTCGACTATTTTTTAATTGACCTAACTTTTAATGTTCCTGCCAAAACGCCGCTGTGCTTCGCCCGATGCTTACCCATCGCTTGCTTGCTACGCCGAACATAACCGTCACGGCTCGTGTTGTTCCTAGCAGGTTTATTCCTGCAAGTTGGAACTCTTCATTTATTATTCGCACCGATTTTCGCGCGGAGTAATATTTGAATACGAGGACTTATTTGGCCTAAGGCGACATGAGCAACATCTTTCCTCGCTGGACTAATACAATACCTTTAAAGGTCATTGTCGGCTTAGGGCTAATTGGAGTCGGCGTATCTGCGGGCATAAATTATTACGCCACTCCAAAGTATACGCGGGTTGGCTATCAACCCACCCAGCCCGTATCATACGATCACAGTTTCCACGTAGGCGAACTGGGACTGGATTGTCGATATTGCCATCATGGCGTCGACAAGTCTGCCCATGCAGGTGTTCCCGCAGCCAATATTTGCATGAGTTGCCACAAGACGATCAAGGCTGACTCACCTGCCTTAGGGCCAATTCGAGCGAGTTATTACGGGGAAGACAAAAACAAGGACGGTATCTTAAACAAAGGAGAAGACGCAAATAACGACGGCATACTTAGCCAAGGTCCTGCAGTACCTTGGACTCGTATTCATAAAGTGCCAGACTATGCTTACTTCAATCACGCCATACATGTAAATCGTGGCGTAAGTTGCGTAGCATGCCACGGCAGGATCGACCAGATGAAAGAAGTTTCTCACGCCAAGCATTTGAGCATGGCATTTTGCTTGGATTGCCATCGCAACCCAGAAGATGCCCTTCGCCCCTTGGACAAAGTCACTGACCTTTCGTGGTTGCCCACTCTCACTGATAGTGAAGACCCCGTCGCGATTCAAGCCCACGCAGGGTTAAATCTCAAGGAGAAGTGGGGCATACATCCTCCTGTCAGTTGCAGCGGATGCCATCGATGACTATGAAAAATCCGAACGGAAAGGGACCTTCAGGCTCTCGCTATTGGAAAAGCTTGGACGATCTGGCTGAAACTCCGGCGTTCCGCACTTGGGTTGAACGAGAATTCCCTGAAGGAGCTTCCCTGATTGATGGTGTCCAGCGACGCAATTTCATGAAGGTAATGGCCGCCTCTTTTGGCCTAGCCGGATTCGGAATGACAGGCTGTCGACGGCCGGAGCAGGCAATTATGCCCTATGGCAAATCACCAGAGGAAGTCATTCCCGGAATCCCCAACTACTATTCCACTTCGCTTCCCACTTCCTTTGGACATGTCCCTCTGATTGTCGAGAGTCACCAGTCAAGACCTACAAAGATAGAGGGCAACCCAAGTTATTTGCCAGCGGGTGGTGGTACCGACGTCCATTCGCAAGCTACCGTACTAGGTCTCTATGATCCCGACCGCGCCCAAGGTAGTTATGAGTCCAGCACTTCGGGCACTGGTGACAAAAAAACATTTGCTTGGGAAAAGACCCTAAAGAGTGATGCCGTAAAGACACTCGAAAGTGTTCTCTCTCCCGACAGATTAGCCAAAGGCAAGGTAGCCGTTCTTGCGGAATCATCCAGTTCCCCAGCTCGAGCAAAGCTTGCTGCGAAGTTACGCGACAAGGGCGTAATCTGGTCCGAATACGATCCCATCGACTCATCGACTGCAGCAAAAGCTTTGGGCAATGCATTGTCGACAGGTCCCTTGCGTTCCTTGGCCAGATTGAAAAAGGCTAAACGCATACTCTCCATTGATTGCGACTTTCTGGGAATGCGCGAACCGGACCACCTCCGGCTCACCCGTGAGTTCACAAAAGGTCGAAAGGTCTTGAGTGCCGCGGACTCCAAGAAAATGAATCGCCTCTACTCTGTGGAGTCCGACCTCACCCTCACCGGTGCCGCCGCCGACCACAGACTGCGCCTTTCCTCTTCTCAAATGGTTGCATTCGCCAGTGCCGTCGCTGCCGAAGTTCTTTCACTTACGGAAAAATCGAGTGACTCCGTGATAGAGCTTTTGAAAGAACGCGCTGCCAAGGCAGGCTTGGACTCCTCGTGGTGCAAAGAAACTGCAATCGATTTAGTCGCTCATAAAGGCCAATCCTTGGTGCTCGCAGGTAATCATTTGCCCGAGGAAGCGCATGTACTTACTTACGCGATCAATCAAGCGCTAGGTGCTAACGGGGAAACTGTTCAATACGCAGAACTTTCAAGTAACGACTCTTCGAATATATCTGATTTAGTCGAAGCCATCGAGGCGGGAGAAATCGGCACCTTAATATTCTTAGGCGGCAACCCTACTTTTACAAGTCCGGCAAAGTTAGATTGGTCGGCCTTGGCCCAAAAGGTCGATCTTACCATCAGGTTTGGTTCGTCCATCGATGAAACTTCCGAATTCTCCAATTTGCATATTGGCGCATCCCACTATTTGGAATGCTGGGGCGACGGGACGACTTGGGATCTTTCTGCGCACTTGCCCGTACAGCCACTCATAGAACCTCTCTTCGCCACCTTTTCCGAACTCGATTTTCTTGCAATTCTAGCAGGTGAAGAAAAATCTTCGCATTCTTTGGTTCAGGAAACCTTCAAGGAATTGTCTGACGGAAGTTCTTTTGATGATTTTCTTCGGATTGGTCTACTTCCCCGCAACGTGTCCTTTGTCTCGCCAATTTATGATTTTGACAAACTGGCCGATTTCAACGACGCCCTACCCGAAGCCCCTTCGCTTGATTCACTTGAAGTACTTTTAGTTCCTGACTTTCATGCATGGGACGGACGCTACGCAAACAATGGCTGGATGCAGGAATGCCCCGATCCGATATCCAAGCTGACTTGGGACAATGCGATCCTCGTCAGTCCGGTTCTAGCTGCGGAATTAGAGAAGAAGCACAAAGGTCTTAACCTACTTCCCAAGCCGACCATGCTGAACAAAAATGGCGAGGTCGCACCCGACACCGCCGTATTCGATCTTGGTAAACAAGATGCTCCCGTGGTGAAGCTTACCTTGGCAGGCGGTTCCTCCATCGAAGGACCACTTCACGTCCAACCGGGATTGGCGGACTACACCTTAATTGCCACCCTCGGAATGGGTAGAAGAACAGTCGGAAGAGTAGGTGAGGGCACTGGCTACGATGGATACCCTCTTCTCGGTTCTGATTCTTCCCGCATTGCTTCAGGAGTAACACTTTCCACTACGAAAAGTAGGCAAACCCTCGCCAATGTGCAAGAACACTGGTCGATGGAAGGCCGTGCGATCGTTCGAGAGGCAAATGCCGACGAGTACGCGGGCAAGGAGGATTTTGCCTCCGAAATGGGCGTGGAATCGCACTCCCCTCTCACATATGGCAGGGAAGACAACGAGGGCCTTAAACACAAGTCCCAAACCACACCGCGTGGACACTCAGCCTACGAACACCCGGATCACACCGGACTCCATCAATGGGGAATGTCCATAGACTTGAACCTTTGCACGGGTTGCAATGCGTGTGTCGTTGCCTGTCAAAGTGAAAACAACATTCCTGTCGTAGGGAAGGATCAAGTGCTTCGGGGGCGTGAAATGCACTGGATTCGGCTTGACCGCTACTTCAGTTCCACCGAACGCGAAGGGGCAGAAATCCCTTCCGATGTGCAAGTCAATTTCCAAGGTGTAGCATGCATGCACTGTGAAACTGCTCCTTGCGAACAGGTCTGTCCCGTAAATGCTACGGTTCATGACGAAGAGGGACTGAATGCGATGGCCTACAATCGTTGCGTCGGCACCCGATATTGCGCCAACAACTGTCCATACAAGGTACGTCGCTTCAATTTCTTTGATTGGAACAAGCGAAAGAAAGACGATTATTATCTTGGTCCTCTGGGAGAAGAGAACCCCAAGTTGCCGACCCTTGTAAAAAATCCCGATGTCTCAGTCAGGATGAGGGGGGTAATGGAAAAATGCACTTACTGCGTACAACGAATTCAAGAAGCCAAAATCAATACCAAAGTTAATGCCCAACGCAGCGAAAAGTTCGCCACAGGCAAAAATGGCGCTGAATTAGAGATCGAGGATAAACTGAAAGTGCCTGATGGTACAATCAAGACTGCCTGCCAACAGGTTTGCCCGGCCGACGCCATCGAATTCGGCGATATTTCAGATCCCGAAAGCGAAGTCTCAAAGTTGAAAAACAATCCGAGAGATTACTCCGTCCTCGGATACCTTGACACTCGACCTCGTACCACTTTCATGGCTCGCATCCGAAACCCCAATCCTCAGATGCCGGATGCAACCGACAAGCCGTATTCATCCCGTGAATACCATGATCGCGCACACCCTTCCCACGATAGTCATGGTCACGAGGAACACGACGAGCATCCCGCCGATGCTAATGGAAGTTCTCATCATTGATGAGTTCTGCAACTACAGATACGGTGAAACCATCACCCGAGATTCTGAAAAAGGTCAAGCCGGCCAAACTAGATGAAGTTCCACTTGTGCTGAACAAGCGCAGTCTGCATTGGATCACTGATAAGATTTGTGGAATCGTCGAGGCGAAGACCCCTGCTTGGTGGTGGTGGTGCTTTATTTTCGCTCTTTCAATTGCAAGCTTCACCGGGATGGGTTTGCTTGTCTTGGTTTCCTCCGGGGTAGGTGAATGGGGAAATAACAATCCCGTTAATTGGGGCTGGGCGATCGTTAACTTTGTGTTTTGGATTGGCATAGGACACGCAGGGACCCTGATCTCCGCTATTCTGTGCCTCCTCAAGCAAAAGTGGAGAACCTCGATTAATCGTGGTTCTGAAGCCATGACCGTATTTGCCGTTATGTGTGCCGGCATTTTTCCACTGTTTCACGTGGGTCGGGTATGGTTCGCGTGGTGGTTGTTTCCCATTCCCAATGCGAATAACATTTGGCCTCAATTCAAGAGTCCCTTGGAATGGGATGTATTTGCCGTGTCGACGTACTTTACCGTGTCCGTCCTATTTTGGTACATGGGCATGATACCCGATCTCGCCGTTTTGCGAGACCGAGCTCAGAAAATGTGGCGAAAGTACTTCTATGGGTTTCTTTCCATGGGTTGGAACAATTCAAATACCCACTGGCGAAACTTCGAGATGGCCTACCTGCTCTTGGCGGGACTGTCCACTCCACTTGTGCTCTCGGTGCATACGATCGTGTCGTTTGACTTTGCCATAGCCAACCTACCTGGCTGGCACACAACTATTTTCCCGCCATATTTCGTAGCGGGTGCTATTTTCTCGGGTTTCGGAATGGTTATGACCCTTCTTCTGCCCGTACGTGCCGTATTTGGCCTTCACGACCTTATAAACCAAAAGCACATAGACAACATGTGCAAGATCACCTTGGCCACCGGAAGCTTAGTTGGGTATGCCTATGCCATGGAGTTCTTCATCGCTTGGTACGGCGCCAACTCCTATGAGGGTTTTGCCTTTATCAATCGCGCTTTCGGTAATTACTGGTGGGCCTATTGGATCATGGTCAGTTGCAACGTAATTTGCCCGCAATTGTTCTGGTTCAAGGCCATCCGTGAGAATACACCCCTAGTCTGGGTCATTTCCATCTTCGTAAACATCGGGATGTGGTTTGAGCGCTTCGTCATCGCCAACACGACCCTGTCACGCGATTTTCTTCCCTCCAGCTGGGGTTACTATTCTCCAACCGTTGTCGATATCTTCACCTTCTTTGGCACATTCGGGTTCTTCTCGGTGCTCTTTCTTCTTTTCCTTCGTTTCCTTCCTCTCATGCCTTTGGCGGAAGTAAAATCCGTAACCCCAATGGCTGATCCACACGCCGGGAAGCATTGATCTTAGATCCCAATCTCTAAGTAAATATGGCAAATAAAGGCATAAAATATGGACTGGCGGCGGTTTTTAATACCGCTAGTGAGATCTATACTGCGGCCGCAAAGGTACGGGATGCCGGCTACACTAGCTGGGAATGCTATACGCCGATGCCTGTGCACGGTCTAGATGCCCAAATGTACGGATTGGACGATAAGGGCTTTCCCATACGCTCAAAAGTTCCCCGTTTCACATTGACGGGGGGAGTCACAGGTTTTTTCACTGGTATGTTTATCGTCTGGTACATGAATGCGTACGACTACCCCCTCATTGCGGGAGGCAAACCGTTCTTCAGTCCCATTTTCCCTTTTCCCGTCTTTTACGAACTCACTATTTTGTTTGCCGCTTTCGGGACGTTGTTCGGTATGTTTTTTCTCAACCGGCTGCCTAGGCATAACCATCCCGTTTTTGAACATCCAAAGTTTGGTCGTACCGGAGATGACAAGTTCATGATTGTTGTCGAAGTGGAAGATCCGAAATTCGATGATGACGAAACCGCTGATTTCCTAAAGGAGATTGGCGGCAAGTCCGTAAGTTTAATACGCGAACCGGAGGAGTTTTAATATGAGATACTTCCTTTGGGTTTACGTTTTGACTGTTGTTACGGTTGTCTCTATCCTCGGATTCCGCGGAGACATATCAAAGAATCCTCCTCTGGAGGTTTTTCCGGACATGGATCGACAACTCAAGTTTCTGGAACAATCCGAGAACAACCTTTTTTCCGATCGTCGTTCCGATCGCCTTCCACCCGTTGGTTCCGTTGTGCGAGGTAACGCACTCGACCTAGGAAACGTGTTTTCTTCAGACGTCGACATTGGATCTGATGTTCTTAGAACTGGTAAAAATCCCGATGGGAACTTCAGCACCCGAGTTCCTGCAGAGGTGGAAATCGACATGGCTCTAATGAGGCAAGGTAAAGAGGCATACGACATTCATTGCAGCAACTGCCATGGGCAATATGGAAACGGTCGAGGTGTTATCGCTCAATTCGATTTATCACCAAAAAATCTATCGGACCCTAGTGTCAAAGCTACCTACTTGGAAGCGTTGCAACCATGGAGCGACGGTCAAATTTACAATGCCATCTCAAATGGCTCCGCATCTCAGATCATGTTAGGATTGGCGGACAAATTGAACCCGGAGGAGCGTTGGGCAATTGTTTTATACGTCAGGGCCTTGCAATCCTATGTTGGAGGTGCACGCAAACAGGGGGTGGTCGAATGAGTGCCGACGAAGCAATCGGAATATCCGGCGGAAAGACGGATTTATCTACAAAATGCCTAGGTGCCGCCGCCATTGGACTCGGGGGCGGATTAATCGGTCTTTTCATGGGACTCGCAAATGGGGACAAGAACCCATTTTTAGGTTGGTTATGGGGTACTGCTTTCTGGCTTAGTATTGCCATTGGCATGCTCATGCTGGTCATGCTTTTTCGGGTTTTCAACTCACAATGGACACCCGTCGTAAGACGTCAGATGGAACACTGCTTAGCTGCTTTTCCTTGGTTAGGAGCCTGTTTCCTGCCTCTTCTTCTCGTAGTTTGGTTTGGGGGCGACCAAGCAGGCGTCTTGTGGAACTGGGTCAACCCCGCCAGCGATGTCCCGGTCGCAGGGGAAGTACACAAAGTCGCTCACGATGTATTACTTCAGAAAAAAAGTGGATATCTAAACGTGTTCTCCTTCAGTTTGCGATTCATTGGCTATTTCGCCATATTCTGCTCCTTAGCTTACTGGATGCGTAAGGTATCTTTCACTCAAGACCGTGACGGGGATTCCAAATGGACTCAATTAGGTCACAACATATCTGCCGCTGGATTACCTGCAGGTGCCCTTGCTCTTACTTTTGGTGCTTTCGACTGGTTCATGAGTCTCGAATACCACTGGTTTTCGACCATGTTTGGCGTCTGGTTCTTCGCCGCATCCATTCGGGCAGGTTTGGCCGTTGCCATAATTGTATGCTTCATTCTCGCAACTCGGACGGACTTGAAGGGCTTTTATAACTTTAAGGCACATCAATACGATCTTGCCTGCCTATC
>JACNJI010000371.1 GCA_014382645.1 Verrucomicrobiota bacterium
CTATATTGCCGTCTCCCTGGTTACCCCGAACCACTCCTACTACCACATGGAGATCAACCCGGATGGTGCGATTGTCGAGGGCGACCCGACGCCCGGTTGGAAATCCCTGGCGGAGTTAACAACGGAAAAGGGCACCGACTTCTGGCGCATTAAACTGCGTATCCCCGTCGTTGGTGTCGCGGAGGCCGAGGCCGACCCGAATCACCGCGTGGCTGGATCAAAGCCAACCGCCGCGGATCCATGGTATTTCAATGTTGGAAGGCACCGCTTGGCCGGCCTTGAAACGCCGGAAATCCAGGCCTTCTCGCCCACGGCCCGCGGTTGGCATATTCCGGCAAAGTTCGGAAAACTGGTTATGCCGTGAGGGAATGACTTGAATTATCCACAATTCACGGGTGCCGTTTCGGGGGCAGGGTATTGGTATTTCAATGTCATTTATATTATACTAAACTCAGGGGTTTTATTAACAACGATTTATTTTGGAAGGAACGATTTTGGGGATTTATAAGAGTATTTATTGGGTGTTTGCTGGTTGCGGTTAGTTGTACTGTTTCAAGTAAGAAATTTCCATTCGAAAACGATTATCAGGCTTCACGGGAAGAGCATTTTCAATATGTGGAAGAGGTGGTATTCCCTTTACAGTCGCGTTCTCCTTTTTCTTACCGGGCTTGCGTTCCTTTCGATTTTTGTTTTTTGAATTACCTCCCGGTGAGGATTTCATAACGCTTTCCGATGCCGACAAAACATTCGAAAATTTCTTCTTTTGAGCGAAAGCAAAATCAGACAGCAAAAAGGCAATTGAACAAAGGGAAATCAAATTTTTCATGGGAAACATGTTAAATCATGTAAACTTCAAAGGGATTGTAAAGTTTCAGGCAAGATGATGTTTGGAGCGAAAATGGCTACATTGAAACACCTCGGATTTAATTGAAATCGGAAATCAACCCAACTCTTATTTCTTTAGCCGGCTTCTATAAAGAAAATCAAAGAGAGAGTCGTTTCTAATTCGAGTAAATCACAAATCAGGGAGCACTCCTATAACTCGAGTTATTGTTTTACAGCATAATTCCCACTAGCTTGCGTCCGGCATTGCCCCACTCTACTATCTTGTAAGAATATGTCTCAAGCTGTATTTTTAGTTCAAAAAAAATGGACGAAAGAGATACAAAAAATTAATCAACGATTTAAGAATGACCTCGACAAGAAAACAGGCTAAACTCGAAACAGGCATCAAAGCGAAAAGCGGACTGCTGGCCTTTGCGCTCTCTACCCTTCTCCCCGCCCAAGATGTAAATGGCGACTGGACTCGCTCGATTAGATCTGAATCGAAACCTGACAAGAGTTCAGTCCTCCAATCGTTCGCAAGCTCACAGGAAATCGGTGATCGCTACGGGTCACGTATTCACGGATTCATTTATCCCGAACTGACAGGCGAGCACGTATTCGGAATAACAAGCGACGACCAGTCGAAGCTCTTCCTCAGCACCGACTCGGATCCAAAGAACAAGAAGTTGATCGCTTACACTAATGAATGGACGGAAGTTGGAAAATTCAACAAGTACGAAACTCAGAGATCCAAACCTGTTCGATTAGAGCGTGGAAGGAAGTACTACATCGAGACTATACACAGGGAGAATTCAGGCGGGGACCACGTATCCGCAGGTTGGATAATCCCTGGCAAAAGCACGTTCCGGATCATTCCGGGCTCAAACCTCTCACCGTTTCCCACAGGCTCGAAGGGCACAATCATTCACGAAGTCTGGAGCGACCCCGTTGCTCCTCCCATCAAAGGGACACCGCCCGTCACCGTGACATCCTCCAACGACCCGACCAAGCCGGTCCCCGGCGGTGTCCGATGGTTTTGGAATAATCACTTGAGCAACCTCAATAAAACCAAGGCCAATAATTTCGATCTTTGCTTCCTAGGTGATTCCATCACATCAGGCTGGCCGAGTGATCTTATGAATACGTATTTCGGAAAGTACAAACCGGCTAACTTCGGCATCGGCGGAGACCGAGCGGAAAACGTATTGTTCCGACTGGAAAACGGCGAACTGCAGTGGACATCTCCAAAAGTTATCGTCCTGCTGCTTGGCACGAACAACTCGGGCATGAATAACTCAGGAGAGATTGCACTCGGCGTTGCCACAGTCATCAGGAAACTAAGGGGGATGCTGCCTGAAACCAAGATTCTGCTGCTTGCAATTTTCCCGAGCAAAGACCCCGGAAAAGACTCAAAGACCGGAGGTGCCAACACCTATCTGGCCAAGATGGATGATGGCAAGATGGTCCGGTATCTAGACATCAATGCAAAGTTCATGGATAAGGATGGCAAACTGCGGAACGACGTCATGCGGGACGGGGTACATCTAAACAGGAACGGCTACGCCATATGGGGTGAAAATATCGCCAAAACACTGGACAAGATGATGAAGTAGATCCAACGCTAGAATTTGGCGGCAGAGTCTAGCCTGCACTATTTAATTTGCACCCATGCCGCGCCAACCAAACTGATATTTCAAAAGCGGCGGAATAGATGAAGAGATTTGTTTTGGCGATTATCCCAACGACAAATTTCTATCGGATTAGCGGGCCCGCAAGTTCGAAAACACTTTCCCGGTGGGTTTTGCCGGTAGCGTACCCCGCCATTCGTCGAGCAAGTGTAGCAATTCCTTCACCACCTTTGGGTTCTTCTCCTTAAGATCGCTCTTCTCGTAGGGATCGGCGACCAGATCAAAGAGTTCCCAATGGGTGCCTTTAAAGTTGGTCACGAGCTTCCATTGGTCCTTCGCCACGGCATAGGACACCCAATGGTCGGGCTTGGATGAGCGAGCGGGCCATGGGGCGCCTATTTTCCAAAACAGGGGTTTTTCACGAAGGGCGCTCCCCTTCCCCTTCAGGGTCTCGACTTGGCTCACACCGTCCGGCTTATAAGATGCGGGCAACTTGACTCCCGCGATTTCGCAAAAGGTCGGAAGGAGATCCACCGCGGAAAAAATGGCCGTCTTGTCCACTTTTCCCACGGCCACCTTCCCCGGCCAACGAGCAATGAAAGGCACCCCGACCCCTCCCTCCAAAAGGGCCCCTTTGTAGGCTCGCCGACCGCCGGTAATTCCTTTGGCAGCAGCTATTCCGTAACCCGGTCCGGTTGCAGAGTCATAAGACAAAGTAAGCTTGGAGTCCGCGCTCCCTCGAGCAGGTCCATTGTCGGAGCTAAAGATGACCAGGGTGCTGTCAGTTAACCTTAGACGATCCAGAGTATCAAGCAGTTGGCCGATTCTTAGGTCGGCATGAAACAAGGTCGCCGCGTAAATATTGTGTTTCTCGTCCAGCTTGGGAAATAGCTTCTGCAGCTTGGGGTCTACGTGAAAGGGAGTGTGTGGTTCGTGCATCCAGAGGTTGATGAAGAACGGCTTTCCTTGGGCATGGCTTTTCTCGATGAAGGGGATGGCGCTCTTGACGTCGTCATGAACGAACATTTGGGGACCCGAACAATTGAATGCCCCGTAGTCATCGTAGCCGTACTCGCTCGGAAAGGGAGCGTCGGGAATCATGTCGTTGGCCAAATGCCACTTTCCGTAATGGGCGGTGGCATAGCCTCCTTTTTGAAGAAATCGGGAAAGCAGAGGGGCCCGTGGGTCGAGCCAGTCCGGCATGTTGCGCTTAGCATTGCTGGGTACCCATGCAAAGTGACCATCGATGTTGTATCGAGCTGGGAAATGCCCGGTCATGACGGCCGTCCGACTGGGCGAACACACTCCGCTGGCAACGGTGAAACGATGAAAGTCGGTCCCCTCCTTGGCCAAGCGGTCGATATTGGGTGTCTTCAGGTAGGGATGGCCATGGCATCCTAGGTCCCCCCAGCCCCAGTCATCGGCAAAAATGAAGACGATGTTGGGCCGCTTCGCAGCTTGAACCGAAGAGATCGCCAAGGAGAAAGCAAAGACGCAGGATGTGAGCCATTTTTTCATTTTTTATTTTTATTTTTATTGGGTGAAGGGGGGCCGGAACCCCTTTTAAGATGGATCAGCCCCTTGAAAGTGGGATCGATAAGTTGAGCGGACCACTCATTGCGAAGTGCATTCAATTCGGCGAGGATTTTCGGTTTAGCCGAGGCTAGGTTACGAGTTTCACCGATGTCCTCGTCCAAGTCGTAAAGCTGGGGCTTGCCGTTCCGAAAAGGGATGACCAACTTGAAGTTTCCCTTGCGCACGGAATAGCGTTGATCATCGTATTTTCGGAGAAAAAGCACCTCGTGAGGCGAGTTTGGATTCTTGCCGACAAGATAAGGAACGAGATTCACTCCATCAAGGGGCTTGTCCTTGTCCACCTTGGCTCCGGACAGGGCGACCATAGTGGCGGCGAAATCGAGAGAGGAAACGGGGTGGTCATATGTTTTCCCCGCTGGCAAGGTTCCTTTCCATTGCAGGGCGAAAGGAACCCGATGCCCCCCTTCCCACACATCTCCCTTGGCCCCGTGCAAAGGGGTGTTGCTGGATGCGTTCTTGGTGATTGGTCCACCATTGTCGGAGAGGAAGCCCACGATGGTTTTCTCCTCTAGCTTGTTCTCGCGGAGGCTTTTGAGAAGGAGCCCTACCCCATCGTCTATGGCGCTCACCATGGCGGCATAGGTTTTTCGCTTGGGGTCCTTTATATGAGTAAAACGATTGAGGTATTTGGCGGTCGCCTGCAAAGGGGTATGAGGGGCGTTATAGGAAAGAAAGAGAAAGAACGGCTTGTCCTTGTTTCGCTCCACGAAGAAGACCGCCTCGTCTGAAAATTCATCGGTCAAGTATTTGCGAGGAGGCACCGGGGTATAATTCTTCAGAATCCAAGTCCGATAACTTTCCCCCTCGCCCTTGGCTTTGGCGCCGTCCTTGATCACGAGGTCTTCCGGCATGTACTTGTGTCCCCCTCCGAGGTGCCCGTAGAACTCGTTGAAGCCGCGCTTCATAGGATGACTGGTGGGGGCATGGGCTCCGAGATGCCATTTGCCAATTATGCCCGAATGGTAACCTACGGGAGCCAACAACTCGGCAATGGTCTTCTCCTTGCGGGTGAGACCCATATCTGGATCATTAGGCTGGTACTGCGGGTTACGCTCGAACCCAAAACGCTGTTGGTAGCGCCCGGTTATGAATCCGGCTCGAGACGGACCTCACACGGAATAGGAAACGTATCCGTTGGTGCAGCGAACGCCATTTGATGCAATGGAGTCGATATTGGGGGTGGGGATATCCTTACATCCGTTGAAGCCGACGTCCGAATACCCAAGATCGTCGGTCGTGATGACGATCAAGTTGGGGGCAGCCGTCTCAACAACCGCATAAAAAACAACCGGCAATAAAAGGAGAGAGCGAAAATCCATCCTTTTATTCCTATTTCCACACTGTCCTAATGTCTATACGGCAATTCATCTCTATTCACTAACCCCGCCCCTACACCGCTTATGTCAAAATCAGCCAAGGAAAAAGAAAATTTCGCTTGCCGTTTACTATGGCTAGCCCATTAATTCGATCGGGCCCGACATGGTCAAACAAGGCTGTCCGTTCGGTCACCTCCCTTCCAAGCGCAAAAAATACTGCCAAGAAAACAGATTATCAAAAATGAAGAAAACAACGATAATTCACTTATTTGCAGCACTTTGCTTGTTGTTCGTCTTCGCCGCCTACGGAGCCGAAACCGAAAAGAAGCCTAATATCCTGTTCATCTTTACCGACGACCAGTCGCATCGAACTGTAAGTTGCTATCCGGAAGCCCCCGACTGGGTGAATACGCCAAATATCGACTCCTTGGCAAAAAAAGGTATCCGCTTCGCCCATTGCTACATGGGCTCCTGGTGCATGGCATCTAGAGCAACTTTGCTCACCGGTCACCAGACCTACGGCGTCCGATCCATGCGGATGGAGGGCTAATATCCCAGCAGTAAATACGATCCCGAGCAATGCCCATTTTGGCCATCGGTCTTCCGCAAAAAAGGATACTAAACCGCTCAAATAGGGAAATGGCACACAGGAGTTGACAACGGGTATGGTCGCGATTGGGATTTTCAAAAAGTCTGGAATCGACCCGCTTTCCCTGCCAATTCCGGAAACTACTTCGATCAGCAACTGATCCAGACCAACGGGCCCAAACCGGTAATGACCCAAGGCTACTCGACCGACAACTACACCAAGTGGGCGGAAGAATACCTCCGGGGCGGTCATGGCAAAGACGAGAGCAAACCCTTCTACCTTTGGCTTTGCTACGGGGCCGTGCACGGTCCCTTCACCCCGGCCAAACGGCACTTTGGTCGTTACCCAAACTCCAAGATCGAGATCCCCGAGGACATTTACCCTCCTCGGGAAGGGAAACCAAAATATTCCCGGGAAAAAGAACAATGGATCCCTGGTCCCGATGGATTGCCGGTCCTAAAGTCGGGCCAATTCGCCGGCCGAACGGTGAGCGGCAAGGCCATCCACGGAAACGATATCCATGCCCTCACCCGCCAATACCACCAAGGCGTCCTCGCCATCGACGAAGGGGTCGGCAAACTAATTCGGGCACTTAAGGAAACCGGGCAATACGACAACACCCTGATCGTTTTCGGGGCGGACCAAGGAATAGCCTGGGGACAACAGGGGTTCCAAATGAAACTCGCTCCCTATGACGGTACGATCCGCGGCCCTTTGATCGTCAGCATGCCCAAGCGTTTCCCTCAGGGAAAAGTTTGCCACAAACCAGTGGGTGGAGCCGACCTAGTACCCACCTTCTTCAAGACGGCTCGGCTTGAACTACCGTGGAAGATGCATGGGCGCGACCTCACTCCACTCCTTGAAAGCCCCAAGGGGAAAGATTGGAAGTCGCCGCTTCTGCTCGCCCACACGGGCATGAGTTACGGAGAAGACTGCGACACCGTGATAGACATGAAGGATGACCCTATCTACCAGAAGCAGGAAGTTCCTTGGTGGGTTTCCCTCCGGACCGATCGCTACAAATACATCCGCAACCTCATTCCCGGAGAAACCGAAGAGCTCTACGACATGAAGAAAGACCCCGATGAACTTACCAACTTGGCCTTCGAAGGGAAACACTCCGCTCTCCTCCGAAAGCTCAGAAAAAAAACCATTTCCGAACTTGAAAGAACGGACTGCGCCTTCGCCAAGAAAATGCCGGCAGTGCGCAAACCATAGCTGGAAAACCGAGCTCATGAGAAAAGGGATTTTTCCATTTATCGCTTCCTGCTTGCTAGGATTATCCCCGGTCTACGCCAAGCCGAACATTCTCTTCATCGCCATCGACGACCTTCGGCCCGAACTCGGTTGCTTTGGCGGCAAGGAGATTCGTTCCCCACACATCGACAAGTTGGCCGACCAAGGAATGGTCTTTAACCGGGCTTATTGCCAAGTTGCAGTATGCGGAGCTTCGCGGGCAAGCTTGATGACAGGGCTTCGGCCCACTTGGAAGCGTTTTCTAAAGTACGACACCTTTGCCGAAAAAGACGCTCCCGACGCCATGACTCTGCCAGAGGAATTAAGGAAGAACGGATACCATTGCATTTCCAACGGAAAGATCTTTCACCACAAGAACGACACCGGAAAACGGAGCTGGAGCGAGGACCCATGGAAACCCAGTATGGGCGAAGCCTCTTTTCTCGACCCAAAGTCAAAATCCATGATTGGCGGGCGGAAGAAGCGCGGTCCGGTTTTAGAATTCCCCGAGGTAGCCGACAGCGCATATCCGGATGGCCAAATCGCGGACAAAACCATTGACGACCTCAAGCGGATGAAAAAGAAGGACAAGCCCTTCTTTCTCGCCTGTGGGTTCATCAAGCCACACCTGCCCTTCTATGCCCCAAAAAAATACTGGGATCTTTACGACCGAGCCTCCCTCGAGCTTGCGGACAATCGTGACCGCCCAAAGGACGCTCCTTCCTCCCTCAGGGGCTCGGGCGAGATTCATAACTACCACAACCGGGGAATGAAATACAATAGCGAGGAATGGCACCGGGCATGCCTGCACGGTTATTACGCCTGCGTAAGCTATGTCGATACACAGATCGGTAAAGTAATGAAAAGCTTGGAAGACTTGGATCTCCGGGAAAACACCATCATCGTCCTTTGGGGCAAGCACAACGTCATGCACCTGTCGACCCGCTCGCCATTGATCGTCGCCGCGCCCGGGTTCAAGTCCGGACAAGCATGCGACCGCCTAGTCGAATTCGTCGACATCTACCCCACCCTCATGGACCTGGCCGATCTGAAGTCCGCAAACAACGGACTGGAGGGAACTAGCTTCAAGCCCCTGCTTGAAACCCCCCGTTTGAAATGGAAAAGCGCGGCTTTCTCAAAATACGGCCCAGCCAGAAGCATCGTCACCGAACAATTCAATTACGCCGAATTCAAAGACGGACAGAAAATGCTTTTCGATTTGAGTGCGGATCCTGATGAGAACGTAAATCTAGCCTCCTCGCCGGAGCACAAGAACACCCTCAATCGTTTCGGAAATATGATCAAGGATGGATGGGGCAAGATCTTGCCTCCTAAAACAAAACATTAGACTAAGACTTGGCTCGGCTTAACCGTATTAAGGACATTATATTCAAAAAATCATGACTCTCCCTTTGGTTTTATCTCTTCTCTTTCTCGCACCTACGCTCTGCCTAAGCGAGTCAAGCGTTTCGTCCACAGGCTCAAAGAGTCCGAACGCTTTCGACTGGTCGAACGTGGATACCCAGCGTGGGCAATCCGAACATATCCTTGAGGCCATCAAATCTTGGCAGAGCCAAGACGGAAAAGACGGAGGGAAGAAACTGCGGGTGGTCTATTTCCACCCCAAGGACCGTCAACCGCTTAAGGATCACGCCAAGCGCTGGGATGGAATCATGAGCGATATCCAGGACTTTTACCGCACCGAGATGAAGCACCTGGGTTACGGCGAAGTTACGCTCGGGTTGGAACGTAAAAACGGCAAGCTCAAGCTCCACGAAGTCTGCGGAGCGAAGGACGACGACGGTTCCTATTCCTACAACTCGGGAAGCAAGATCAGGGGAGAAGTCTTCGACGCCCTGCAAGCGAAGGGAATCAACCCGCAAGAGGAAACCATTCTCATCGTCTGCGGGCTTTCCCGCACCGAAGAGAAGAAGGTAACCATCTATTCCCCTTACTACGGCATGGGAGCAAACCACAATTGTGGAATCTGCTTCACCGCCGACATGGACTGGCTCTCCATCGACGGTCTCAAACCCGACCCATCGAAGACTACCCTTCAAGTCAAGGAACACCGAGGGTACGAACCCTTCACCCTCGCCCGTTTCAACACAACTTATATTGGTGGAACCATCCACGAACTCGGTCACGGCTTGTCCCTACCCCATAACTTATCTACTAAAAAAGAGGCAATTCGCGGGACCGCCCTCATGGGAGCAGGTAACTACACTTATCGCAAGGAATGGCGTGACGAGGGCAAAGGATCCTTTCTCACCCACGCCCATGCGCTTCGCTTACTAGTTCATCCGCTCTTTAGTCAGACCACGAAGCACTCCAAAGAATCACCCAATTTAAAATACAAGAAGCTCACCATCTCCCACAGTGACGAAAAAATGCATATCCGCGGGACCGTCCAATCGGACATCCCCGCCATCGCCATGATTGCCTACAACGACGGGGAGAACAAGGGACAGCGCGGTTACATGGTGAATAACGATTACGATGCCACCACTTGGACTTCCGTTATCAATCCCAACAACGAATTCCGGATTCGCGTGGGTGACCTACGAGACGGCAACCATCAGATCCGCTTGATTAGCGTCCATGCCAACGGGACCACCGTGACCAAACGCCTGCACTACTCGATGAAGGAAGGCATGCCCGATTTCAAGCGGGCGAATCAGGAGATCGAGAACATCCTGTCCCCCTAGTCAAACATGGAACTTTCTCTTCAAAACACACCTCCACCAATAACTATGAGAGACAACAAACACCAAGCAAGGGTCCCCGTCGTTATCATAAGCGTCCTGTTGATCCTTTCGACGAACCTGTTTGCCGAGCTCAAGATGGACAAGGACGTCTCCTATGGTCCCCATCAGCGCAACGTCTTGGACATCTACTGGAACACCGACTACAAGAACGCCCCCATCGTGTTCACGATTCATGGCGGCGGATTCAAGTTTGGAGACAAGGGATACTGCAACCCGGACATGCGAAAGCTCTACATGGCCAAGGGTTGTATCGTGGTCTCACCAAACTATCGGCTAATCAAGCAGGGAACTCCGGTGACCAAGGACGATTGCGCCCTCGACACCGCCATGGCCGTCGCCCATATCCAGGCAAATGCCCAAAAGTACGGGGGCGATCCCACCAGAATCGTTTCCAGCGGTTCCTCGGCCGGCGGCTACATCAGCGCATGGATCGCCTACCAGAAGAATTGGAAGTGGCCCGCCAGCGCCAAGCACAGGCCAGAGAAACTCAACATCGTGGGCTGGTTTGGGGACAGCCCCTTTCTGCCCCCCAATCTCATTAAGCAGGTTGGCCCCGACGACCCTCCGGGCTTTGTTATGTACGGAGGAAAAAGGGAGCACCCCGCCACCCCTGCCAGGCAGGGTCACTACATTCAGGCCGCCCTCAAGAAAAACAAGGTCTGGAGCAAAATGGTCTACGTCGACTTCATGGGACACGTTCCGGCCAAGCGCATCCTCTTCAGTCCGCAATCCCGGGACAAGGAAACCCACGAGGCCTACAACCAATTCCTCGACATGGTATGCCAAGGCAAAGGGAAGCCCAAGGGCGGCGACGTAATCAAGGTAAAGAAGAAGTAACTGCATCACCAAGGCCACAGGATAGCAGCCAATTTCGACCTGAACCAATGACCCTACGATTACCCATGAAAACTATGACAAGCACCGCCGCCCTCGTATCCTTGGTTTGGATGACGGCAGTGGCCGTATGCCACGGCGATTCCA
>JACNJI010000246.1 GCA_014382645.1 Verrucomicrobiota bacterium
GTGCCGACGGGTCGAATGCTAATGTTGGCATCGCATCGCAACTGTCCCTTCTCCATGTCGCAGTCGGAAATGCCCGAGTAGACCAAAGAGTTTCTAATAGAGTTCAGGTAGGCAAACACCTCTTCGGGGGAGAATAGGTCGGGCTCGGATACGATTTCCAGTAGAGCGGATCCGGCGCGGTTGTAATCGACCAAGCTGTCGTGTTCGGTATGGGTGAGTTTTCCGACGTCCTCCTCGAGGTGAATTCGGGTAAGCCGGACGCGACGGTGTTTGCCCATGACTGCCGGATTCTCTCCCGGAAGCTCGATCTCGACGTGTCCGTGTTCGCAAATGGGCTGGTCGAACTGAGTTATCTGGTAGTTCTTCGGCATGTCCGGATAAAAGTAGTTCTTTCGATCCCACTTGCATACCTTTGCGATATCGCATCCGAGCAGTAGCCCGACCCTGATCGACTTCTCGATTGCCTCGAAATTCATGACCGGAAGGGCTCCCGGCAACCCGAGAACCATTGGGTCGGTGAGGGTGTTGGGCGGTTCGCCAAATCCGCGAGGAACTCTCGTGAACATCTTCGAGTTCGTGTCCAATTGAACATGAACTTCCAAACCTATGACAGTTTCGTACTCCATAATCCGCCCCTAGAGTTGGGGAACCTTTCGTCCGAAGGAATGGACGGTATCGTAAGCGTTGGCGACGCGAAGCAGATCCGTTTCCTTGAAGGCTTGGCCGATTATGTGAAGACCTACGGGAAGACCTGCTTCCGTAAAGCCGCAAGGCACTGAAAGAGCAGGAAGGCCGGCCAAGTTGGTGGAAATGGTGAACACATCGCTGAGGTACATCGCGATCGGGTCCTCGTTGCGTTCGCCTTGGCGAAAGGCGGGTGTGGGGGAAGTGGGAGTCAGGATGGCGTCGACTTGCTCGAATGCTTTCTCGAAGTCCCGTCGAATTAGCGTGCGTGCTTTTTGGGCTCGAAGGTAGTAGGCATCGTAGTATCCGCTGCTTAGGGCGTAGGCACCGAGAATGCATCGGCGCTTCACTTCCTCACCGAATCCTTCGCCACGGCTCTTTGCATAAACGTCGATCGCGTTTTCGGCCCGGTCGCTGCGATGCGTGTAGCGTATTCCGTCGTAGCGAGCTAGGTTCGAGGAAGCCTCGGCTGTTGCGATTAGGTAGTAGACGGGGATCGATAGATCGGTCATGGGCAGAGAAATCTCGATGACCTCGTGCCCATCGTCCCGATAGAACTGAATCGCTTCGTCTACTAGTTTTCGGACTTCCTCGTCGATCGCCTCGCCAAAGAATTCCTTGGGCAACCCTAGCTTCAATGGGCCCGGCTTTTCGGCAAGAGCCCGATGGTAGTCGGGAACCTCTGCAGGGTAACTGGTGGAGTCGAGGGGGTCGTGCCCGGAAATGGTTTGGAGGAGGAGTGCGGCGTCTTCCACGGTTTGTGAAAAGGGGCCGATTTGATCCAGCGAAGAGGCAAAGGCGGCAAGTCCGTAGCGCGAGACCATCCCGTAAGTGGGTTTCATCCCGACCACTCCGCAGAGGGCTGCGGGTTGTCGGATCGAGCCGCCCGTGTCGGAACCCAAGGTCAGGGGGGCTTCGCGCGCTGCCACGGCCGCGGCGCTTCCACCACTGCTGCCACCCGGGACACAGGCGAGGTCCCATGGGTTGTTGGTTGCGCCGTAGGCTGAGTTTTCCGTGGAGGAGCCCATGGCAAACTCATCCAGATTGAGTCGTCCCCAGACCAGTGCGCCGGCATGCTTAAGTTTTACGATCACGGTGGCGTCGTAGGGGGAGACGTAATTTTCGAGGATGCGGCTGGCCGCCGTCAACGGCTGCCCCTTAACTGATATGACGTCCTTTACGGCAACCGGTACCCCGTCCAACGGGCCGAGCGATTCACCTTTCGACCTGCGTTCGTCGGAAGCATGCGCTTGAGCCAAAAAATCTTCGTCGTCGCGATGAAGAAACGCATGCACTTTTTCATCCACTGCTTCCGCTCGGGCGATAAAGGATCGGGCGATTTCGACGGCCGAGGTTTTGCCTGCCGCAAGCGCTTCGCCGAGCTCGGCGGCAGTCATTTCGTGCAAGGTGTCCGACATGGCAAGCAGTGAGGATTATTCCTCGATTACCTTTGGTACCACCACTTGGTCCAGGCGTTGGGCGGGTGCGTTGGCGAGGGCTTCCTCGGCGGAAAACCCGGGTCGAGCTTCATCTTGGTCCCAGACGTTGTGTCGGGGAAATGCGTGAGCGGTGGGCTCGACACCCTCGACGTCTACTTCGCTGAGCCGGTCGAAGTACTTGAGGATATCCCCAAACTGACCACGGAATTTTTCCTTTTCCTCTTCGCTCAGTTCGATCCGCGCGAGGTTGGCTACGTAGCCGATGTCCATTTCTTGTGATTCGCCCATGGTGATGTCGTTTAAAGGAATTTAGGAGCGTAGGGCGTAATCGGTGGTTTCGGCGAGTATTCGTTGGGTTTCGTCAAAGGCGGCGTTCACGTCTTTGTCTTCGAGTGTGCGTTCGTCGGACCGGAAGCGGATGGCGCAGGCCACGCTTTTCTTCCCTTCCCCCAGTCCTGTTCCCTCGAATACGTCGAAAATGGTCACGGGATCGACGACAAACTTCTTGTCCGCAGCTTGCACGGCCGCCGTCTCCACGGCTAGGCGAACGTCTTCGGCGGGGACATTCTCGTCCACGACGAGGGCGAGGTCCTTGAGGGCGGGAGGAAAAGAGCCAAAGGACCGGAACTTCACGGGTTTCACCTTTTGACGGAGCATCACGGGATCCACCAGCAACTCGCAGGCAAGGACGGGCCCATTCACACCTTTGTCCCGCGACAAGGAAAGTTTGCAGAACCCGACGGTTAGCTCGACCCGGTTTTGGTGCACGTCGCCGGCGGAGGCGACATGACCTTGCTGCCATGCCGAGGAGCCTTCAAGTGATCGGAGTCCACCTTTCGGCATGATGATTCCCGTTGCCGCGAGAAGGCGATTGGCAATGAGCTTGGCCTCGTGGAAATCGGGGGCAAGCTCGGTATCCCATTCTCGAGCAATGGGTTTCGTCAATATGGCGAACGCTACGCTTTGCAGTTCGGTCGTGCCTTTTGGGCCCGGTCGAAGGACGCGACCCGACTCGAACACTCGACGCAGGTCATTGTGGTTGCGCTGGTTGTGGGCGAGCGTTTCCAATAGGCCCGGCAGCAGGGAAGATCGAAGGTGCGTGTGTTCGGCGGTTAGTGGATTGGCGAGGGTCAGGGCATCGACGGTGGCTTGGTCGGCCCATGCCTCGATTTCCTTTCCGTCCCGCAAACTGTAATGGCAACATTCGCGGAAGCCTAGCCCGACTAGAGCATCGACCGCTTTTTCGGAAAAGGTGAATTGGGCGGCGTCGTGGCGAGAAACGGCTTCGCACACTACTCTTGCTTCGGGAATCTCGGTTGTTCCGTGAATGCGGACGAATTCCTCGACCAGATCGATCGGTCGATCCACCTCGGCGCGAAAACTAGGTACCAAGACTTTCCACCGTTCACCCTTTTCGATGGTGAACCCGAGTCGGCTCCACGCATTCGCTAGTTGTTCGTTGGTCACTTCGTAGCCACAGGTTGAACGAACAAAATCCGGTGCGATTTCTATTGTACGGTCTCCCCGTGGAGGATCCCCCACCTTGATTTCTTCTGGGACGAGTTCGCCGCCAGCAGTCTCGAGAATTAGGTCGATGGCTCGCCGAGCCGAATAACGCGTCAGCTGAGGATCAACGTCGCGGACGAAGCGATAGGAGCTATCCGTGCTCAAGTTGAGTTTTCTAGCCGTAGCCCGAATGTTTCCGGGAGAGAACCATGCGGCTTCCAGCACGATATCGGTGGTGTTTTCGTCCACTCCGGCATCCAGGCTGCCCATAACTCCGGCGACGACCAATGGCTTTTCCGCGTCCGCGATCACCATCATCGACTCGTCGAGCTTGCGGTCGACCTCGTCCAAGGTCTTGATTGCTTCTCCCTCCGTTGCGTTGCGTACCCGAATTTCGTTGCCGCAGATTTTCTTGGCGTCGAAAGCGTGCAGCGGGTTTCCCGTTTCCATGAGAACGTAGTTGGTGACGTCCACCACGTTGTTGATGGGGCGAAGGCCGACGGCTTCGAGGCGCCGTTTCATCCATTCCGGGCTCGGCCCGATCTTCAAGCCCTTGATGGTCCAAGCGAGATACAATTTACAATTTTCGGACTCGATGGAAACCTTCCTCAGCAGGTTGTCGGTCGATGGCTCGGAGACGGTCTGAGCATCCGATTTGAGCTCGGGGAATTGAATTTTACGACTATAGTGTGCAGCCAATTCTCGGGCCACGCCGAGGTGGCTCAGGCAGTCACCCCGGTTCGCGGTGAGCTCTAGGTCAAAGGTAACATCGGTGTCGGCGAACGCCTCCTTGATGGGTAGGCCCACTTCGGGACGATGGGCAAGAATGAGAAGTCCGTCGTGATCTTCGCCTAGGTTCAATTCTTTTGCGCTGCACATCATGCCCTCGGAGGTAACCCCCCGGAGCTTTGACTTCTTGATTTTGAAGCCACCGGGCAGTTTCGCTCCAGGAAGAGCCACCAGTACGCGATCCCCCGGTTGAAAGTTTGATGCGCCGCATACGATGTTGGCTTCGGGCTGCCCTTCCCCGACGTTTACCGTGCAAACGCTCAGGCGATCGGCCTCAGGATGTCGATTGCGAGTCAGCACTTCGCCCACGACCACCTTGTCCATGTCGGCTGGTCCGCCGCCCTCAACGCCTTCGACTTCCATGCCGAGCATGGGGAATACGTCCACGAGCTCTTCCGTCGAGGCATCCACTTCGACGTAATCCTTGAGCCATTCTATGCTGACTTTCATTGTCTTCTAGAACTGCGAAAGGAACCGAAGGTCGTTTTGGTAGAAGTGGCGAATGTCGTCTATGCCGTGCAGCATCATGGCGACACGCTCGATGCCGAGGCCAAACGCGAATCCGCTCCACTCCTCGGGATCGATGCCGACGTTGTCGAACACCTTGGGGTCGACCATGCCGCAGCCCATGATCTCGATCCATTTGTTGCTTAGGCGACCGAGGTTGCTGGAAAATAAGTCGACTTCGAAACTGGGTTCGGTGAAAGGAAAGAAACTGGGTCGCAAGCGAGTCTTCACCTCCTTGCCGAACAGTTCCCTGAGCAGGTGGTCCAGTACGGCCTTGAGGTCGCGGATGGTAACCTTTGTGTCGACGTAGAGACCTTCGACTTGGTGAAAGTTGGCGCTGTGGGTGGCATCTACGGTATCGCGGCGAAAGCAGCGGCCTGGCGCAATAACTCTTATGGGAGGCTTTTCCTTGAGCATGGTCCGGATTTGCACGGAGGAGGTGTGCGTTCGGAGCACATAGGCTTCGTCGCTCTTTTTCGAGACGTTGCCGAAACGGGAAGCCTTGGGGAAATAGAGCGTGTCTTGCTCGTCCCTGGCCGGATGGTCTTCGGGCGTGTTGAGGGCATCGAAGCAGAACCACTCGGTTTCTACCTCGGTGGCTTCAGCCACGGTAAATCCTATTTGGCGAAAGATCGAAGTTATGCGCCGCTTTACTTGAGTGAGCGGGTGTAAGCCACCGACATAGTTTCCCGAAGGGGGCAAGGATACGTCCGCGGTCTTTCCCAAAGCGGCGGCGTCCTCGGCATTATCCAGAATTGATGCAGTTTGGGCCAAGAGATTCTCGATCTGTTTCTTGGTCTTGTTTACGGCTTGCCCGAAAGCGGGACGTTCTTCCTTAGCTACGGATGCAATTCCCTTCATCAGGGCCGTTAGTTTTCCATTCCCGCCGAGGATGATAGCCTTGACTTGGTCCAGTTGAAACCTTGCTTCAACTGCAGCCAAAGCGGATTCCGTTTCCGCTAAAATGGCTTGGAGTTGTTCCTCCACGCCGAGAGAGGAGACCTAGTCGCCTAGGCTTCCAAGGCAGCTTTGGCCTTCACCACCAATTCCTTGAACGCATCAGGGTCATGGATGGCGAGTTCCGAAAGCACCTTGCGGTTGAGGAGTATGCCGAGCTGTGTCAAGCCGTCGATGAATTGACCGTAGCGCAAGCCTTCGGCTCGGCAGGCGGCGTTGATGCGAATAATCCAAAGTGTACGGAATTCCGACTTCTTTTTCTTGCGGTCGCGATAGGCGTATCTTTCAGCGTGTTCCACTGCATCCTTCGCATAGCGATAGAGGCGGGATTTGTTGCCGAAGTAACCCTTGGCTTTCTTTAAAACCTTTTTGCGGCGTTTACGGGTGGCGGGGACGTTGCGTGCTCTTGGCATGGTTTGTTAGTCTTGAAAGGCTTAAATGGATAAAAACGGTTGTACTTAACCGAGCGCCTCGATCACGCGGCGAGCCATCCCCTTCGCAAGGGATTGATCTTGGCGACCCGCCCGCATTTGCTTGACCGTGCGTTTGCGGCGCAAGTGACGTTGGCCGGGCTTACGGTGCGTTACTTTTCCGGTTCCGGTTACTTTGAAGCGTTTGGCTATGCCTTTGTGTGTCTTTCTCATCTGATTACAGTGAATTAGAGCAAAAGAAAAAAAAAACAACAGATTTTTCACCCAACGGCAAGCCAAATGCCTTATTTTGTTCAATCGTAAATAAGTAATCCGTGATAACTTTCGTAGGCGAACCAGGAGGCAAATACAAAAATGGCCAAGACAAAGAAAATCTTTGAGCAGCCTTTGAGTAGCCAGTGGGAGCTTTGGGTGTTGCCGGAGTTGTCGTCGCCAAAATCATGGAAGTAGTGGATCAAATCCCGATCTTTGGAACGCGAGTCGATTTTCCTGTAGATCGGGTTGGACACAGGGCGAGTTCTCCGATAACGCCACTGAAAAAATTTGTGAAGCATGATCAAGAAAAGGAAATAATGAGATCCTTCTTTCTCTCAAGGTAATTGTTTCGTCCGAATCCCGGAAAAGTTCAAGCGGGCGGCGCTTGCTTGCGAGTTTCGCAGGGCGGCTAAATCCGAACCTTCGGTCGGAGTGGTGATGTCCAGCCATTCCGTTCTGTAGACAAGACCGAAGCCGTTGCCATCCACCATGGGCTGGAAAAGACTGCCCAGTCGCAGGTTGTCGGGAAAGGCATCTACGAGTTCCGTTTGGCCTGATGTGTTGTCGGGGAAATTCAGGTTGTGGACCACCAATTCGCTTTCCGCAGGCTTTTCGCAAAGGGAGAGGGCGTGCATCGCACTTCGTCTGGCACTTTCTCGCAGCGATTCTAGGAGTCCCCCGGAAACCTGGCCCTTGCTTTCGCGTATCTGGTCGAACTCTTCAACGGGCAAGGCCATGCTCGAAGCAACGGATCGAATCCCGTGCAAGGCTCCCTCCAGTGCAGCTCCTACCGTGCCCGAGGATAGAACCATCGGAAGGGTTACGTTGTAGCCCAAGTTTATACCTGAAATCACGACGTCTGGTTCGCGAGGCATAAGGTGTCCTAGAGCGAAGTTTACGCAATCTGCGGGCGTGCCATTTAGCTTGAAGGCGGATCCGGGGAACCCCTCGACTGCTTCGGGTACAAGCCGCCGATGCCGACTTATCGCATGGCCGATCCAGCTCTGTTCCTCTGCGGGAGCACAGACGACTATCTCGAACAGTTCCTCTGCGGCTTTCGTCAGTTCACGAAGGAACACCGAGTCGAAACCATCGTCGTTGGAGATGAGTGCAAGTGGTCGCTCGCTCACGTAATGGAAACCTGGTTTAGCCGGCGAGCGACTCCGCTGATTTTAGCGAAGTCGCTCATCCGAAAAGGTGTGCTGGTAATTAATGCGATGGTTCAAGCTCCGATCCGCACTTTCCCCTGAGTCAGTGGATGCGAGTCGGGTCTTGCCGGTAAGCCAACTTAGGATTCCTTGCTCGTTTCCTCTTCGGAATCGTCGGTGGATGCCTCGGCAGTAGCTTCTTTCACGGAATCGTCGGTAGCTGCTTCAGCGACTGTTTCCTCGACGGAATCGCTCGGAGTCTCTGAGGTCTCAGCATTATCCGTGGCTTTGGTCGCGGGAGTTGTTGCTTCCTCTTCCTTCTCCGCCGATTGCTGCTGTTCCTCCATGGCGGCTCGGCGGCTTAGCTTTACGCGACCGCGTTCGTCGATGCCGATGCACTTCACGATGATTTCGTCTCCCAGTTTGCAAATGTCTTCGGTCCTGTTGACTCGAAAGTCGGCCAGCTCGGAAATGTGGACGAGTCCTTCCTTGCCGGGCAAACATTCGACAAAGGCGCCGAAGTCCTTCACGCCGCGAACGATGCCGCGATAAATCTTGCCCGCTTCGATTTCGCCGGTGACGACGTCAATCTCTTGCTTGGCTCGTTCCATGGCTTCGCGGTTTTTGGCGTAAACGCGAAGCCATTGTCGGACGTGTAAATGACCATCGTGTTTTCATCGAGGCCGTTCTTCTTGAGCGTCTCGAGAATCTGACCGACCGACCAGTCGATCTCCATGATGACGTCGCCGTAGAGGCCGCGTTTCGATTTGCCTTTGAACTTGTCGCTGACGTACAGCGGAACGTGCGGCATCGAATGCGGCACGTAGAGGAAGAACGGGTTGTCTTTGTTTTTCTCAATGAACTTAACGGCGTGCTCGGTGTACCAGGTGGTGAGTTGCGTCTGGTCCTCGGGCGTCACCGGCAGCTTGATCGTTTTGTTGCCCTCGATGAGCGGTAGATGCGGCCACCGCTTCAGACGCTGTTCCATCGGCAGGTTGAGCACGTTCGGATGGTACGGCCACATGTCGTTGGAGTACGGCAGGCCGAAGTACTCATCGAAGCCGTGCTGCAGCGGCAGAAACTTTTCGTGGTGGCCCAGGTGCCACTTGCCGAAGATCGCCGTCGAGTAGTCGCGCTGCTTGAGCACCTCGGCGATGGTCATCTCGGCGGGGTTGATGCCGATGTTCGACTTCGGCCCGAGTGCTCCCAGGATGCCAAGCCTCACGTTGTAGCAGCCGGTCAGGAGGGACGTTCTCGATGCCGAGCACACCGCCTGCGACACATAGAAGTTCGTGAAGCGGGCTCCTTCTTTCGCCATCCGGTCGATGTTCGGTGTCTCAATATCCGGCGAGCCGAAACAGCCGAGGTCCTGGTAACCCTGGTCGTCGGCAAACACGATGACGAAGTTGGGCGGCCTGGCATCGGCGGCCAGGAGGCAGGTCGGCTTGCTTTCAAGCAGGCCGGCGAGCAGAAACACGATGGCGACGATCAGGCTGCGGTTCATGGTGATTCTCACAGGAGCGGGTGAGGATGCGCGATGGAGGTCCGGATCCTGGCGGCGTGACCAGAGAGCGTCAAACACGGCGTGGGGAGGAGCAGCGAGGCTGCAAACTTTGCCCTCTTTACCAAAACTCGCTGACCGGGAGATTCTGCTCACGCGGAAGACTCAACCTGACCGATAGAGTCAGATGAGCGCAGGTGCTTCGGACTGACGTCTGCGCGGACCTTCAAAAACACTCGCCCGTGGACCGGCGGCTCGAAAATCAAAGGAGTGGCAAGGATGCTGCAGAAGAAACTCTGGCTGGCAGGTGCTTTGGGAGCCGTCTGCCTCGCGATTTCCGCTGGCATTGCTCAGGACCAGGCCCCCGAGTCCGCTCGCCCGACCGAAGGGGGAGTGACTGTCATTCCACGATCTGGAGCACCGGCCGCGGACGGAGAGCTTCGCGAATTCGCCCCCGAGTTGCGTCGCTATCAGCGTTCCCGTCCAGCAGCGAGTGCTCAACCGCGAGCCGCGACTCCGGCTGAGGTAAGCCCCGTTCCAGCCGTCCAGAATTATCACAGAGAATTGTTCGGCACCGAGCCGCCGCCAGTCAGCGCTCGACCCCAGTCGCGTCCCTTCGCGGCGGAAATTCAGGAGCGGCGTTCCCGGCTGACTCCAGCCAGGTCGGCTCAGCCCGCTGGTCGCCCTGCTTCGCGAGCTGACAACCCAGGCCTCTCACGAATCCAGCAAGCTGGCCACGAGGAAACCACCTCTCTGCCGCTGACTCCCGCCACACCGGGAAGCGTGCCTCAGTTGTCCGAGGTTCCAGCGCGGCGAGTCGTTCCGGCGGACTACACGGCGAGCGATTCCCGCGAACCGATTCGGCAAGTCAGTGTGCAGCAGGCTGTTTCGACTTCGCCACCGGACTTCAACGCGATCCTGGCGGGGCCGGCCCGAACCTCGCCACCATCGATTGCGGAGCTTTCAAACACACTCAACCCGGCGCCCGCATTACAGCCAGTCAAAGGTGCCGAGATTCGCCGGCATTTTTCAAAGAATTCTCAGCAGGGCTCGCCGCAAATCGAAACCCTGTGGCGGAAAAAAGGCGACATCAACGTCGGCCAGGAATGCGACCTTGAACTGATCGTGAAAAACACGGGTAAAGCAACGGCGTCATACATCGAAGTCGCCGTCGAGTTTCCCGAGACCGTCCAGCTTGTGTCGGCCTCACCCAAGCCGTTTTCTGACGGCACCTGGAAGCTCCCTGAAATGGTCGCCGACAAGGAACATCGCATCGACATCACGTTGATCCCGTTGAAGCGTGGCGAGATCACAGCGAACGCGAATGTCCGCTTCACTTCGGCGGCCACGTCGGTCTTCAGCGTTGAGGAGCCGATGCTGGCCCTCGCGGTGAAAGGCCCCGAGAAGGTCAGCCTCGGTGAGCCTGCTTCGCACCTGGTCACAATTTCCAATCCGGGCACCGGAGTCGCTCATGATGTCAGTGTGATGGTCACCGTGCCGGAAGGACTCCAGCATGCCAGCGAACGCAAACGCCTGATGATGGACCTCGGTTCGCTCAGCCCGGGGGAGAAGCGAAACGTACGATTGTCGCTGACGGCTGTCGGCGGCGGCGATCAGTCCATCGTCATCGACGCAAAGGCCGGCAACGAACTGACTCAGCAGTCGAAG
>JACNJI010000338.1 GCA_014382645.1 Verrucomicrobiota bacterium
GTTGGTTGTATTCCCGAGGAGTGAGCAACTCTTGGTTCGGTGCCCACAACTGCGAGCGGATAAGCAAGGCTTGCATGCCTCCGAAGATCAGGGAGCAGAGGGCGACCGAACCGTACAGGAGACCGATCTTCTTGTGGTCGATGGTGGTGAGCCAGTCGCGGATGCCCGTGACGTGTTGGTCAGGGCGACGGAAGACATCCAGAAGAGTCTTCGTTTTCGTTTCCGGGGCAACGTACTTTACGGATTCGGTAGCCATGGTGATCGCAGGTGCTGGAGGTTTTCTTTTATCGTTTTAGCTTTGGCCGAGCAGGAAGGCAATTAGCTGATCCACCTTCTTCTCGTCCTTATGTAGATTACGGACAGGGTGAGCGTCATTTACGCCCTCTCCGTTCCACATCAAGTTTCCGAATTTAATTTCGTTGGAATTCTTTAGCCACTTGGCGAGGCTTTCTTCATCGTTGCGCATCCAGCCTGCGGCAAGTGAGGTGCGTAACCCGAAGAGGGTGAGGTTCGGGCCTTTTTCGCCAAGTCCCGTGCGGTTGACGGCGTGACACTGGCTACACTGACTGACCGGGAATAGTTGCTTACCGTGTTCGTAGTCGGCGTCATGTCTTTTGCCCCATGAATCTTTAGCTATATCCGGTGCTTGACCTTTCTCTACGTCTCCCGTTGCCACCCATTCACGGAGCGCTCCTTCACCCAGTTCGGGGTCAGCGATCAGAACGACGTCTCCGGTCGCGTATTCCTTTTCGGGATTATAGGGCTGAGGTTGTTTTGTCGGGTTTTGGGCATCCTGAAACCGTGCCACCCATTCGTCGAAGTCTGCATCAGTCTGTGCCATGGCCCGAAATTGCATGTAGGCGTGTGAATTGCCGCAGAACTCGGCGCATTGCCCGTAAAACAAACCGCCCACGGGGTCGAACTCGTCGGTGAACGAACGATCCTTGAACAAAGCTTCTCTCAGTGAACCGTCATGCACGGCGGGCATTGCTTCTGCGATGGTTGCCGGAGTCTTGAGTCCCTCTTTGTCCGTTTGAAATAAAAGTTTTTCCTGATCGGCTACGAACCAGATGAAATTTTCTTGTCCCGGTATAAGGTCCATTTTGCCCGCGAGTTTCGGAAGCCAAAAACTGTGGATTACGTCCTCTGTGCGAAGGTTGAGACGTACGGCCTTGCTAGCTGGAAAGACCAGTTCGTTGGCGGTTACTATACCGTATTCGGGATATTCGAAAACCCAGAAGAATCTCTTTCCCGTAACGTTGACGGTGATTGCGTCCTCGACCGTGGAGCGTTCCAGTTTGAGTTTCTTTAGCATTTCCGCGTCGTTCGGGTCGGGCACACGGTTAAAAAGAACTACGCCTTGAAGCGTTGGGATGGCAAGGATCAACAAGATTACCGAAGATACTAGAATTAAAGTAGTCTCAATCTTCGGGTTTCCATGGGTCTGCGGTGGGATTTCCTTGGCGTCTTCCTCGTCCTTTGCACGATATTTCCATAGCACGAAGAGTAGGCACCCGCCAACGGCGCAAAAGAGGAAGATGGTGATCCAGATGGATAGCATGAACAGGTCATACATGTTTTGAGCCACGATGCCCTTTGGATCCAAGGTGGATTGCTTGTGGTCGATGCGTGAACAACTGCCCAAGAAGCAAGGCAGAACCATGAGACCGAGCAATGCCGGAAGATTGAGAGCTAGACGCAAGATTCGTATCATCGCTTGTTTTGGCTGTAAACGTTGCTAGGTCCTATAGGTAACGGTCGACCACCAAGGCCACAAACAGGATAGGTAAATAAATGATGGTTGCGTAGAACAGCTTGCGGGCCGCTAGATCGCGATTCTTGCTCCATAAGAATTTCGCCGATGCCCACAGAATGTAGACACTGAGAGGTGTGGCGCTCAAGAGATAGAACCATCCGGGTTGAGGTTGGCCCAAGGGAGCGAAGAAGGGTGCAAGCACTAAACCAGTGAGGAGTATCGCGTAAAGTAAGCTCTTGCGGGCGGAACTTTCGCCGCCGTCGCCGGCATGCGAAGGCATCACGAATCCACCTCGGCGATAATCTTCACGATATGTCCATGCTATGGCCATGAAGTGAGGGAGCTGCCAAGCAAACAGGATGCCGAAGAGTACCCAACCGAAAGTGGTGGGTTGACCAGCCGCCGCCACCCACCCGATGAGTGGTGGCAAGGCTCCGGCGATTGCCCCGATCTCGGTGGCGTAAACGGTCTTTTTCTTGAGCGGAGTGTAAATCAGAAGGTACGTCAGCAAAGTGCCCAATGTGAGTCCCGTCGCCCAAGCATTAGTTCCGAACCAGAGTATGAGCACGCCGATGGCGGATATGCCCAGTCCGAAGGCTAAGGCAGTTTCGGGTTCAATTAAACGGGAGGGGAGGGGGCGTCCTGCTGTCCGAGGCATTCGGGCATCCTCGAGGCGTTCCATCCATTGATTGAGAGCGGCAGCCCCTCCTGCCGCCAAGGAAGTTCCAAGCATCAATGACCAAAATGTAAGGGCTTCCTTGTTGAGCGGGTAGTGGGCCAGGTAACCAAGTGCAGCCGTAAAGACTGTGAGCATACTCAGTCTGGGCTTTGTGAGTTCGAAAAGGGCCGAGCAGTTGAGTCGTGCCGTTCCCTCAAACGATGCAACATCAGCTTTCGCTGCATATTCCTTGGATCCGTTGAAATTCATTCCTGTAAAATTTACTTTAGGGTTATTTTAAAACATCATTTTTCTAGAATGTGGCAAGGTCATTGCGCGGGGTTCTGGTGTTGAAAGGATCTCTAATGACTCGATTCAGCTTAGCTCACATTCGAATTTTTTGCATCGTTGTGACGTGTGATGTGCGAAACATACGAGAATCTGGGCGAGTGCCGGAGCAACAATGAACGGCAAGCGTTTGGGCGATCGGTAGCCAGACTGCATAAAAGGTGCCCCATGCCATGAGGGAGTTGGTACTCATGTATTTGATTTGGTTTCCTTTTTTCCCCACTTAAGGAATTCTAATGTGATTTCGTTTTGGACAAACAGTATTACTAATGACATATTGATCTTTCGCAAGTCCATTACTATTGTCTTTTTTAACGACTTATTCATGTTTAACGACTTATTCATGTTTCCATTCTCAATATCTCGGCTTATTCCGTTTTGCTATAGCCTTTCCTTGCTTTTCTTTGCTGCGTGTGGGGATGAGGATAGAATAGCAACCGTATCATCCGTTGGCTTTAACGAGATTCGTGCTGAAGTTTTGTCCATAGACCGAAATGCCAGTCGCATTACTGCTATTCCGCAAACGATTGGTCGCAAAGTGCTTGGTTTTCCCGAACTCGATCTCGGAAAATCCATTGAATTTCAAGTGGAGCCCGGTGATTTTGGTCACCTGTCTCCCGGCAAGGTGTTTCGGGCAACGGTTGAGAAAGTCCCGGGATCTGATCCGGTTAACCGGACCTTGAGCTTATCGAGCATTTGGCCCGATGACCCTACTTGTCGCAATCGCTTTGACAATGTAAACCGTATGCTCAGGAGGGATACGTTGAGTCGCGGCGACGACCCCATACGCACCATCGGTGAATATCTTCCCCCGTTTGCTCTCTTCGATCAAGACGGTGACTTGCTCACGACCGACTTTTTCGATGGCAAGAGCACCGTCCTGAACTTTATTTTTACTCGTTGCTCGATGGCAGAGATGTGTCCTGCGGCCACCAATCGCATGAGACGATTGCAAAACCTCGTTTTCGCCAATAATCTTCCCGATGTACAGTTTCTCTCCATTACGCTCGATCCGGAATATGATGTTCCCGGCGTGCTCAAGACTTATGCCCTTGCCTACGGAGTCGATGAATCCAACTTTCGTTTTGCCACTGCGCCCAAGTCCGTGATCGACGATCTTGTCCGCCAGTTCGGTATTAGTCGCAAAAGGGATGATCCCACGACTCTCGACCACACCATGCGGACACTCGTCGTAAATAGTCGCCGACAAATCGTCTACCAGGTGCCGGGAAAAGGTTGGGCGGAGGATGACTTTTTGGCCCGACTGAAAGGGGGGTTGAGCAATGAAAAATAGCGCCACCGACTCGACCACGAAAACTTCCGCCAAGGTTACGGGCATTCGCCTCGCGGTTTGTACACTCCCTTTCTTTGCCGCCTATTTGGCGATAAGGGCGATTCCGGTGGAACCCTGCGACTTTTTGCACGCCGAGACCTACAACTCAGAGGGCGCCCTTGATTACTGCGGTCCCGGTGATTCCGGTTTCGTGGATCTTACTCGCCGATCTTGGCCCTTGAGCCTCAAATTGGAAGCCCTCGATGACCTTCGTATTGGAGAACCATGCCGCTTCCGCGCCGACATTCATCAATTCGATGGGTCGCCCCTAGGTTTTGATGACGTCGCCTTGAGTCATACTAAAAAAATACACCTTCTTGCCATCGATCCCGCCCTTGGGGACTACATGCATCTGCATCCTGTTCCCGATCCACAATTTCCCGGTGTATGGACTTTTTCGCTCACCCCTTCTTCCGCGGGTGCATATCGCGTGTTTTTCGATTTCATTCCAGTCAGAAGTCCTCGTCGCGTTCTTCTCTCCGCAGGTTTCGAAGTCGCGGGTCAACCGGGTTCACTCGCCGGGGGCGAAAGTTTTAATGTCGAACGAGCGGGATATTCCTTTTCCTTAATTCCTGAGTCTTCCGGTCTTTCCGTGGGCAAGGATGAGTACCTTCGTTTCGAAGCACGTGATGCCAAGGGAAAGCCAGTAGCGTTGCAACCGGTCATGGGTGCTTTTGCTCATCTCGTCGCCTTCGATGACGAATGCCGAGGCTTCGCTCATCTCCATCCCAAGGAAAACTTGATCCCCGTCGAGGGGGAGGAAACGTATCGCGGACCCCTTACCTTTGGCTTTCGGCCTCCGAGCACAGGTCACTTCCGGTTGTGGGCTCAAGTTCGGATCGACGAACAAGAGATTTTCGTGCCCTTTGACCTCCAGTCCGGAGTTTGAGAAAATACCACCTTTCGGTTGGCAGGCAATATGAGTGAAATTGAATCTTATCGTGGTCGTGATGCGAAGCAAGCATTAGCCAAGAAGTTAACCGTTGCAGTGTGGGTCATCTCCGCTGCCGTGCTTTTCTTGGTAGGGCTTATGCGTTTTGTTAAGTTTAATCTGCCCGAGGGTATGAGCTTGGACTTCCTTCCTCCTCTTCACGCACTTTTGAATTCGGGGGCGGCTGTTGCTTTGTCGATGGCGATTTTTTCCATCAAAGGCGGGAAAGTGCAGAGTCATCTAAGATGGATTTACGTAGCGATGTCTTGTTCGCTGCTCTTTCTCCTTTGCTACCTGGCGTATCACTTCACCACTGCCGAGACGATTTACGGAGATCTTGACGGTGATGGCGCCTTGAATGATGCGGAGAGGGAAGAGGCAGGCGGCATGCGTTTGCTTTACCTCTGCATTTTGCTTTCACACATTGCCTTGGCGGCCATTAGCCTGCCTTTCATACTGCTTACCTTCGTCTCCGGGTTTACCAATCAGTTCGAGAGGCATCGAACAATGGCGAAGAAGGTCTTTCCCGTCTGGCTCTATGTGGCGATCACCGGACCGATCGTTTACCTGCTTTTAAAACCTTATTATTAAGCAAGGTCTTTTACGAATGGATTCTTGCTTGGGGGCAGGAGCGGATGGTCAATGGCGTTGCCGGTGGGCTGCCGGCGCGGAGGATTACGTTTTCTACCATGACCACGAATGGGGTTTTCCCGTGAATGATGACTTGCGGCTTTTCGAGAAAATTTGCTTGGAAGGCTTCCAAGCCGGACTCAGTTGGATAACCATTCTACGAAAACGAGAAAATTTTCGACGAGCATTTGAAAACTTTGACTTTGAAAAGGTCGCTCGATTTACCAAGCGCAATGTCGAGCATCTTCTGTCGGATGCCGGAATCGTCCGACATCGCGGAAAGATAGAATCGACCATCAACAACAGTAAAAGAGCCTGTGAACTCGTGGATGAATACGGTTCTCTCGCCATCTATTTTTGGAGTTTCGAGCCTGAGCCGCATCTGGGTACCGTAACCAAGAAATCTCTTCCCGGTCAGACACCCGGCTCAAAGGCTCTCTGCAAAGACCTGAAGCGGCGCGGTTGGAGTTTTGTCGGGCCAACTACCGCCTATGCATTCATGCAAGCGATGGGACTCGTCAACGATCATCTCGATGGTTGTTTCGTTCAGGAAAAAGTCGCACTGGCGCGAAAGCGGTTTAGGTCACCCTGTCTCTCGAAATAGAAACCTCGGGCTTTCGCAGGGACTCGACTTGGGTTTAGGCTTTGTATCGAGCTAAACTTTGCCCTTTTATTCTGAGGTTTTTCTGACCCACCTTTGAAGGACGAAATCTTTCGTTTCAGCCAAAATCTCATCAGGATCGAAAAGGTGTTCGTGCTCGGGGAAGAAAGCATCTCCGTCGGGCACCTTGCGGAGGACGGTGGTCAAGTATAGCTCCACGCATTTCTCGAGCAATTGCGCATAGAGTTCGCCACCGCCGATTACAAATACGTCTCCTGAAAGACCAATCGTTTCGAGCTCTTCGAGGGAACGGACGACCTCCATCCCTTCGACCGCTTCCATGGTGCGGCTCAACACCAAGTTTCGCCGATTCGGCAAGGCTCGCCCGAGCGAATCCCAAGTCTTGCGCCCCATTAATATGGTATGCCCCGAGGTGATTTTCTTGAACCATTTCAAGTCGTCGGGAAGTCGCCAAGGCAGGTCTCCGTCCTTCCCGATCACTCGATCCAGCGACGTCGCCGCGATAGCCTTTAGAGAAAAGCTCATGATTGCCCAATTCCCGTTTTGCAAACGATGAAAGATCCGCTGAATTGAGAAAAGAAACAAAAGGCTCCGGCTTTGTTGTCGAAAGCTTCGTGAACCGCTAGACGGTTGCCCAGAAGGCCGGCGTGCCCATAATCTTCAAAAATCATTAAGCCGCCTGTTACAAGCCTGTCGTCAAAGATTTCTTCAATCAGGTATTTCGTCCCTCGATACGAATCACAGTCGACAAAAGCCAGAGACAAACTCCCGCATTCGGCTTTGGGAAAGGTTTGAGTGAAATCTCCTTTCACGAATTTAACATTTTGAAGTTCACTGAATTTGGACTTCACTTCTTCGTAATCAACTTCGTGAGTTTCACTCCAAAAGTGGTCGATGCCGATTGATTCTCGCGGGAAGGATTCGAACATATCGAAGAGAAAGAGGCGTTTGTCGCAACCTATCTCCTCAAGGTAGCGTCCCAGAAGATATCCACTTTGGCCCTTGAATGACCCAAACTCAGCTATGTCTCCGGGTAAGTTGTTGGCTACGATCTGATTCACGCATTGCACGAGGTCGAGAAAGTCGCGAATACCAGTTTTAGGATCAAAGTTTTCCAATGATTCCTGGAAAAGGGTTAGGCAATCGACGGGCTGAGCATGTAGAGGTGAAATAAAGTCCACCGAGTCTTCCCACATGTGGTTGATGCCCTTGTTCTCTTGCTTTGGGGTTACGGCATATTCAAAGGGCAGATTCCGTGTCCGTTCGTCGGAAAGGAGAGCGAGGGCTACTTCGTGTATTGCTTTTGCCTTCGAGGATGCGATGGTCACGACCAACCTGTTTCGTTCCTCGTCGGGAAGTCGAGCAATGTCCATTGCGGAGTCAAATCGGCGGACAGAGAAGTCAAAACTAAGCCTTTCGTGAACTTCTTTGGAGAATCTGTTGGAAGGGCCTACGAGAGCAATTGCCGTAAAATCGTTTTTTTTGGTCGTTGCCTTAATTCTTGCGACCAGAAAATCGACGGCTTCTTCTTCGTTTTGTGGATCATTCCAACGGAAATCGGTTGCAGGAACGGGGTCTGCGGTCGGTGAACCCCAAGAAATCAAGTGGCGACCGAGGAAACGAAGTAGGCGAGCAAGTACACTCTCTGAATTCATCATTGGTTTACACTGCGATTGGCGCCTTGATCGCGGGGTGACACTCGTAGTCGACCAGTTCGAAGTCCTCGTACCGGAAATCTGAGATTTCTTTTTGGTTTCCGTGGATCAACATGCGAGGCGGATTCATGGGCTTGCGGGAAAGCTGGATTTTCGCCTGTTCCTCATGGTTGGAATAGAGGTGCAAATCCCCGAAGGTGTGTACGAATTCCTTTGGGCGGAGGTTGCACGCTTTGGCTACCATCATCAGAAGGAGTGCATAGGACGCGATGTTGAAGGGTACTCCGAGAAAAATGTCAGCACTCCGTTGGTAGAGTTGGCAGCTCAGGTTTCCTTCCGCGACGTAAAACTGGAAGAGAGCGTGGCATGGAGGCAGGGCCATTTGTTCAAGCTCGCCTGGGTTCCATGCGCAAACTATGTGCCGACGGCTGTCCGGATTTTCTCGAATGGAACGGATCACTTCTTCGATTTGGTTTACGGAACCTCCGTTGGGTTTCCGCCAGTCGGTCCATTGGGCTCCGTAGACTCGGCCGAGGTCACCATTTTCATCTGCCCATTCGTCCCAAATGCTGACCTTGTTTTCATGCAGGTACTGCAGATTCGTCTCTCCCTTTAGAAACCATAGAAGCTCGTGAATGATGGATCGAAGGTGTAACTTCTTCGTTGTAAGCAGGGGAAAGCCGTCCTCCATAGAGAAGCGAGCTTGCGCCCCGAAAACGGACCAAGTCCCCGTTCCCGTTCGGTCGTCTCGATATACGCCATCTCTTTTGACGTGCTCCAGTAAATCTAGGTAGGTCTTCACTTTGCTTAGGTAGCCCTTGGTAATGGAGGGATGAAGGTCTTTCGGAAAGAGAAAAAGTTCGCGCTTCTCAACTAAATGTGATTTTTTTGGTTTTGCTTATGGGGGCCAAAGCTAAAGTCGCTCTATTCTCCGCAGCCTTTTCGGCTGTTGTGTTTTCCTTGCACGGGCAACAACGACAGAACGATTTCACCAAGCGTATACGCGCTTTTGATGGTAAATTAAACGTTTTGTCCGCCAAGCGAATTTCATCACCCGGATTATCCTCCAATTTCAATCGTCGCATTCCCTTCAAGCAAATACCTCAGAATTATTCAAGATTCGGCGGTAAACGTTATCCCATGGGGGACTCGGCAATCAAATCTCAGAAGCTTCATCAAGGAAAAACTCTTTCCTTCGACCGAGGTTTCGACAAGCGTTCGCCACTGTCCGGTAAGAGTGCCGATGGAGCCGCGCTTTCAGTCCGTGCCCCCGCCGTCGCTTCCGTGGAATTCCGAGATAGCTATTATGGAGCTATCGACAAGCGGGTGGACGAGTGGATGAACAATGTGAACAAAATGTCGTTGCAAGACGTAAACCGATATCAGTTTCGCCGAGGAAGGTCGACCGAACCGGGGTTTCCCGTGCAGAAGGCAGGATCCAAGGATTTGCCCACCCCATCTGCCGGCAAGGGCTTGGGTTCCGGCCAATTCCGGGGCGTGACTCCTCCTCTTCCTGCCAGAGCTTCCGCTGGGCAACCCTCTTACGGACTCGGTTCTGTCCGTACCAAGACTGCCGTCGGAGGTGCTCCACCTTCCTCGACTTCTCGCCGGACCGTTGCTCCTGCCAGCCCTTCTTCCGGTTCCGGTTCTTCCCCTTCTTTACGCTCCCTTCTCTCTCCCTCAAGCCATTCCGGCGGCTCGAGCTCGGGTTCCATGCCCAGGCTCGGACCTAAAAAAATCAGAGTCAACGTCAAGTAGGTGCGGCGCTTCTCGCTTGCTTCTGTCTCGTCTTCCCCTATTCTACGACACCCTTTCTTCTAAGCACAATGAGACGGACGGCTAGCTCAGTTGGTTAGAGCGACTGGTTTACACCCAGTAGGTCGCAGGTTCGAGTCCTGTGCCGTCCACCATTTACCTATAAAACAATACTATGCGACATGTTATCTCCATACTGGTCGAGAACAAGTTCGGCGTCCTCGCTCGCATTACCGGGCTTTTTAGTGGACGTGGATTCAATATAGACACCCTCAACGTCGGGCCCACTCACGTCGAAGGACGTTCTCGAATTACCGCCACGCTTAAAGGTGACGACAAGTCACTCGATCAATGCGTTAAGCAACTCGACAAGCTCATCGACGTCATCGACATCCAGAACTTTGTTGAGGGCGAGGCCGTGGGTAGGGAGCTGGTAGTAGTCAAAGTGAATGCCGACTCCCGATCACGTCCTGAAATCACGCAGATATGCGATATCTTTCGAGGCAAGATCATCGATGTCTCCACCGATAGCTTGATCGTCGAGGTGACGGGCAACGAGAGCAAGCTGCAGGCCTTTTTGGAGCTCATCGCCCCCTTCGGCGTTCTCGAGCAAGCTCGCACCGGCACTGTTTCCATTCGACGCGGGAAACTCTACAATTGATCTTTTCCCGCCAGATTTTTATTTTCTATTCAACCTAATCACCACCAATACGTCAGCCCATGCCCGCGAAAGTCTATACGCAAAAAGAGGCCAAAGTTACCTCTCTCAGGAACAAAACGCTCGCCGTGATTGGCTATGGCTCCCAAGGCCATGCTCACGCCCTAAACCTTAAGGAAAGCGGCTGCAAGGTCATCATCGGCCTCTATGAGGGCAGCAAGTCCATCAAGATCGCCAAGAAGCACGGCTTCGAGGTCGTCGACGTGGCCGAGGCCACTCGCCAAGCCGACGTCATCATGATCGGGGTGCCCGACATGAAGCAGGCCGAGGTCTACGAAAACGAGATCAAGCCCAACTTGTCCAAGGGAAAAACCCTTCTCTTCACGCATGGCTTCGCCATTCACTTCGGGCTAATCAAGCCTCCGCGCAGCATCAGCGTGATCATGGTCGCCCCCAAGGGTCCCGGTCACATCGTTCGCTCCCAGTACAAGGAAGGCAAGGGCGTTCCCGCCTTGATCGCTGTGCTCAAGGGTT
>JACNJI010000339.1 GCA_014382645.1 Verrucomicrobiota bacterium
CGGATGCTTCCGCCGTACAATTCACTCGCAATCCTCAAGGTATTTCGGGCGCATTGAAGAAGATAGGAGGACTGACCGAAGGGTCGCGAATAGAAGCGCCAAAGGCGAACGAATGTAGTCACATGTTTTTCGGAGCGAGCGTTGCTAGCCTTTTCGCCACCCACCCGCAACTCGAGAAACGCATACGACGTATCGATCCGAACTGGAAAGGAAGTTTTCCAGATACCGACAACCTAACGGAACATCCGGACACCACCGAATTCGTCGGCGCATCCGGCTTCTTGGGTGAAATCGGAAAAGCTGCTAAGAGTAAGCCGAAAGCCGGTACCAGAACCAGAACCGCAAGACCTCGGGACGCTATTCGCTCCGCGGGCAACCCAACCCAAGCACATGTTGAACATGCCCGCAAGGTAATCACCAAGACCCCGGCAGCACTTCTAGACCAAGTCCGGGAACCCTTCGGGGCCCGCTGCGTAATCTTCGCCCTCCTGCTTGACGAAGTTGATAAACTCGTGCGCGATAAACAGATCGCCCTTTTGCTCCGTCAAACAGAACGCGGTTCGGTCGAAGAAACAGAGACGGCATCCTCCCGCCTGCCAGATCTTTCCTCCGAGCAGAAGTTCGCCCTCGTGGCAATGGCTGCTCCGGCTCTTGCCCACCTTTCTCCAGGCCAGTATGCCGCCTTCCGCAACACTGTGGAGCACTTGGTCGCCGCGGATAAAAGACTCGACCTCTTCGAGTGGAGTCTGCGTAAAGTAATCGATCACGACCTTGGTCGCCGTTTTTCCAAAAGGCGCTCGCCGCACGGTTCGGCTTCCATCCGCCGATTGCTTCCCGACTGCCTTCTCGTCCTAGGAACATTGGCCCGCCACGGGCAGGACGGGATGGAGCCGGAACCCTCGTTCAACGCTGGAGCCTCTGCCCTCACCCGGTCGAAGACTCTCTCCCTACCTTCCGTAAAGGAATGCGGAGTGACTCAACTGAATGAAGCCGTGACGCGCCTCGAGCGGCTCACGCCTCTGGAAAAACGTTCTCTTCTGGAAGCCTGCTCGCGAACCATCGACTTCGATGGTAAAGCCACTGAAGTGGAAGTCCAAGTTCTTCGCGGAGTGGCAGCGGGAATCTCGTGCCCATTGCCTCCGGTTACAGCAGAAATCGACTCGTAGGCATCAAGACAAGGCAGGTCCTTTTACTGGGGAAACGGTTATTTACCGATGGTTTCGATGATCTTGACGATTGGCAGGAAAAGGGCGATCACGATAAATCCCACCACGACGGCAAGAAAGACGATCATTACCGGCTCGATCAAGGAGACCATACCAGCCACGGCGTTGTCCACGTCCTCGTCGTAGTTGTCTGCAATACGAGTGAGCATCGCGGGAAGCTCTCCCGTTTCCTCACCAATTTCAACCATGCTGGAAACCATCGTGGGAAACACGTCTTCTCTCTCCATTTGAGTGGCCATGGCTTCACCGTCCCTAACGGAATCATGTATATTGTTTATTGCCTCGGCGAAGTATGAATTGTTCAAAGTATCGCGAGTGATTTGCAAGGCTTGCAAAATGGGTACGCCGCTACTTAGCAAAGTACCGAAGGTACGAGTAATTCTCGAAATGTTCGATTTACTGATTACATCTCTAATCGCAGGCACGTGAAGGCCCAACCAGTCGAACACACGAGAACCTTTTTTTGTTTGCTTGAACATGAAAAGGCCAAACACCGTGCCTCCCATGCCGCCCAAAACGAGTATTGGATGTCCCGAAAAAAGTTCGCTGATATTAATCACGACCTGAGTAGGTCCGGGCAGAGGGGCACCTCGAAGCATTTGCTGGAAAATAGCTTCAAATTGTGGAACCACCACCATCATCAACAAGGTGACGATGACCACCGCGACAAACATAATTACGCTTGGGTAAATCATGGCGGACTTCACTTTCTTTATGGTGCGGATGGATTTTTCCTGAAATTGAGACAAGCGATCGAGAACGAGTTCCAAGACACCGCCGGCCTCCCCGGCCCTGACCATATTGACGTATAAGTTATCAAAAGTCTTTGGGTACGTAGCCAGCCCATCGGAAAGGTTTCCGCCGGACGACACTTTCTCGGAAATTTTCTCTAGCATTTCCTTGAACTTCGGTTTTTTCTCCTGCTGTTTGGTCATGACCTCGAGGCTTCGAAGAAGGGGTAAACCTGCCTGAACCAGAGTCGCCATTTGCCGGGTGAAAATCGAGATGTCCTCACTATTGGGACCGCCGCCTATTTCGATATTGAACCCCTTCTTGCCTTTCTTTTTTTTCTTGCCCGCACCTCCTCCTGCCTTGCCGGCTGATGGGGCTTCCCGTGAGGGAGAGATTTCGGAAACCATTAGCCCGCGCTGCCCCAAAAGAGCCAAGGCCTGTTCTTGGGATTCCGCCTCTACGCTACCGTTGGAAGAAGAGCCGTTTTGATCGACTGCAACATAATTAAAAACTGCCATAATTCAAGATATTGGAGATTTCTAGGTATATTTCAAGACTTCCTCGATAGTAGTTTTACCATCAAAGATTGAGCGAAGGCCATCTTCGCGAAGAGTACGCATTCCTTGTTCAATGGCTTTTTGCCGAAGAACAAGCGTAGCTGCTCCGCCATTAATAAGTTCACGAAAGCTGTCTGTAATAGAGATCATCTCAAAGAGGCCGGAACGGCCACGGTATCCCGTCTGGTTACACTCGGGGCATCCACCACCAAAGTAAAATTTTCGATCACCGAGTTCTTGCGAATTAAGTCCGAGAGCTTCCAGAATATCGCGCTTTGGTTTGTATTCTTGTTTGCACTCCTTGCAAATTTTACGAACCAGACGCTGGCCAAGCACAAACTCGATTGAAGCAGAAAGCAGGAACGGTTCGAGTCCCATGTCGATGAGACGAGTGATGGCGCCGGGAGCATCGTTTGTGTGCAAGGTACTTAGAACCACATGCCCCGTCAGAGAGGCTTGCACGGCAATACGCGCGGTCTCAATGTCGCGAATTTCACCGACCATGATCTTATCCGGATCTTGACGAAGGAAAGCACGAAGCGCTCGGGCAAAATCTAGACCGACCTTATGATTGACCGGCACCTGCATGATCCCCTCGATCTCGTATTCCACCGGATCTTCGGCGGTCAAGATTTTGGTATCAATCACATTAATCTCACGCAAAGCACTGTATAAAGTGGTTGTCTTACCTGAACCGGTGGGACCGGTTACAATGAAAATTCCGTTGGGACGTCTGACAGCTGCTCGTATTCCTTCTTTTATGTTTTCCGGTAATCCGAGATTATCAAGATCTAGATTCACGGCCGATTGATCCAAGACACGAAGCACAACGCTTTCCCCGAACTGCGTAGGCAGGGTTGAAACTCGAAGATCTACGGGGCGACCCGCAATCGTCATTCTGATGCGACCGTCCTGAGGTACACGGTGCTCGGCAATATTCAGCTCGGAAATGACCTTCACTCTGGAGATAACAGGAAGCGCCAAGCTTTTGGGTGGAGGCGACATCTCATAAAGTGCTCCGTCGACCCGATAACGAATACGAAACTCATTTTCAAAGGGTTCAAAGTGAATATCTGAAGCTTTAGCACGAACTGCTTGCTGAAGAACAAGATTTACGAACCGGATGACGGGAGTCTCATTAGCTGCGTCAATGAGTTCGCTCTCCTTCGCTTCGTCCAAGTTTTCGAAACCTTCGGAACTGATATCGCCCAAAAGATCGGCGAGAGTCGACTCATCCTTACCGTAATGCTGTTCGATAAGGCGATTAACCTCCTCGGGATCACACACGATAAGACATATGTCCAAGTTAAGGGAAAAAGTAAGATCGTCGATAATGGAGGAATTAAAAGGATCAGCGGCCAAAAGGTGTAGTCCGTCTGTAGAAAGGTACAAAGGAACTACTCCGTATTGATTGGCTACGTCGCTCTTAACTAAAGCAAGAACTTCACCCTCAATTTCATCCAATGCTCCGACCTGCACCTCGTAGCCAAGATACTCTCCGACGAGACCAAACACATCGGCCCGAGAAGCGATTCCTGCACGCACAATCTCTTCGGCATAGGATTTTTGCCCGTCTCGAACATCCTCATCGAACAATTCGTCCAATCCATGTTGCGAAACTCCTTCGACTTGCGAGAAGATTTCACGAACAATGGAGTTATGATCGATATACATCGTGGTTTGCTCCTACTCCTCGGCAATGGTACTCATGAGCACCTCATCAAGAGTGGTAATGCCTGCAAGCACTTTGCGAAAACCGTCGACTCGCATCGAACGCATACCCATCTGACGAGCTTTGTGGCGCAACTCGACCAAGCTGACGTTATTGTAGATCATTGCCTCGATTTCCTCGTCCACGATAAAAATCTCGAATAGGCCCTTTCGGCCACGATACCCCGAACCACCGCAATTGTCGCAACCTGCCCCCATCATGAATGAGGCTTTCTGAGCTTGCTTTTCGTTGAGTCCGAGGATCTTCAACTCATTGGCGGTGGGATCATAGGGTTGCTTGCAACCTTGACAGATGGAACGGACCAAACGCTGAGCCAATGCCGCCCGCAAGGAAGCCGACACAAGGAAGGGCTTAACACCCATGTCGATCAATCGGGAAACCGCGCTGGGAGCATCATTAGTGTGTAAAGTACTAAATACCATATGACCGGTGAGAGAGGCGTTAATCGCAATCTCGGCAGTTTCAAGATCACGAATTTCTCCCACCATAACAATATTTGGAGCTTGCCGCAACATGGCTCGTAAAGCAGCAGTGAAAGTCATCCCCACCTCTGCCCTCACTTGCACTTGATTGATTCCTGCAAGTTCGTACTCGACGGGATCCTCGACGGTGATAATCTTACGGTCTGGAGTATTGATGACGTTGAGGGCGGAATAAAGGGTGGTCGACTTCCCGGATCCCGTTGGCCCGGTTACAAGAAAGATACCGTCCGGCATGCCGATAATTCTCTCGAACGTCTCTTGATCGTCTGCAAAAAAGCCCAGCTGAGGCAAACCAAGACGAAGGCTTTCCTTGTCGAGAATTCGCATGACAATACTTTCTCCATGAGCAGTCGGCAATGTCGATACGCGGAGGTCAATCACCTTTGCTCCAGCCTTGACGGTGATCCTACCGTCAAGCGGTACGCGCTTCTCGGCCAAACTAACGTTTGCCATTAACTTAGTACGAGAGAGAATCGATGGTTGCAGACGTTTCGGTGGGTCGGGTTGCTCTCGTAATTTGCCGTCGATCCGAAATCTTATGCGAAATTTCTTCTCCAGAGGCTCCATATGGATATCCGAAGCCCGCATCTCCAAGGCATCCTTAATGAGGGAATGAACATACTTGATGATGGGAGCGTCTTCCTCGCTAACCGTTTCGGTGTGCATGCCATCGCCTATTTCGAGATCCTCTTCCGCAATATCGCTGAAGAAATCAGCCATTTTCCGTTCGTCTGCCACACCGTAAGCCTCATCGATCGATTTCAGAACATCCCCTCGATAGGCAATCCTAGGATTAATGGTTTTGCCGAGAACATGAGCGAGATTATCGAATGCGTCCTGATCAACCGGATTAGCAAGAGCGAGATCGATCTCGGTTCCGTTTAGCTCCAAAGGGAAAACCTCATATTGACGAGCAACCTCGACCGGAACGGCTGCAAGAGCGTCATTGCCTGGTTTGACTAAGGAAAGATCCACTGCTTCCATGTTCAACTCGGAAGCAAGGAAATCGACGAATATCCGACTGGAAGAACCCGTTATCTCGATAAGCCTATCCATGAAAGCCAGATCAGGGTCTACGGACACTTTCAGTTCATCGGACTGGACCGACTCCAATTCCGCCCGAACGGAAGCCACAATTTGATCAAAACCTTCGTTGTTTTGTTCGAAGGCCTGCAGCAAGTATTCGTCGGTCTGGTTCACGGAGCTAAAAAGTATCGATTAAGATACGGAAACCTCTTGAAAAAAGGCAACCGAAAGAAAAGCGAACAAACCGCCCGACAAGAAGACCCCGCAAGAAAGCGTATCAACGACCCAAACCCATGAGGAATTCGGGATTGTTTTTGGTTTTCTTCACACGCTGAATGAACATCTCCATAGCATCGACGGGAGGCACGCCTTTGAGGGAGCGTCGAAGAGCGTAAATTTTTCCTAATTCGTCGGGATGATATAAAAGTTCCTCTTTTCTGGTTCCGCTTTTCTCGAAATCCAAGGCGGGGAAGATGCGCTTGCTGACGAGTTCTCGGTCAAGATGAAGCTCCATATTGCCAGTGCCCTTGAATTCCTCGAAGATAACTTCATCCATCTTGCTGCCAGTGTCTATCAAGGCAGTGCCGAGAATCGTCAAGCTTCCCCCTCCCTCGATGTTTCGGGCAGAACCGAAGAAACGCTTCGGTCGTTGAAGAGCCGATGCCTCCACACCTCCACTGAGGATTTTGCCGCTGTTCGGCATAGTCGTATTGTAAGCCCGAGCGAGTCGAGTAATGGAATCCAACAATATCACCACCTCTTTCCCCACTTCCACCATACGTCGAGCCTTCTCTATGACGATTTCAGCGGCGTGCACATGACTTTCGGCGTTTTCGTCGAAAGTGGAAGCGATTATCTCTGCATCGGAAACTTGACGGCGGAAATCGGTGACTTCCTCGGGTCGCTCGTCAACCAACAAGATGATAAGGTGGGTATCAGGGTTGTTGGTCCTTATGGCACGAGCCATGCATTGCTGGAGGACAGTTTTACCCGTTCGAGGCGGGGCCACGATGAGCCCGCGTTGCCCAAACCCGATGGGAGAAACCAAGTCGACCACACGCATGGAGACATTGTCCCATTCGACATCCGGACTCGTCTCAAGAAAAATCCGAGACAAGGGATAGTAAGGAGTCAGCTCTGTGAATGGTATTACCTTGGCGGCTTCCTCCGGCGGTTTTCCCATTACAGTTTCAACCCTTATCAGCAAGGGGCAGGTGGCCCCTTCCATTTTAGGTCTCAGAAAACCTTCCAATAAATGTCCCGTTTGGAGTCCAAAACGTTTGACCACTGCCTTTGGAACAAAAGGGCTCTGGCTTTTGATTCTATAATTATCCTTCGCCTGAAGCAGCAAACCATAACCTTCTTCAAGAACCTCCAGCACTCCAGAAGTCTTGACTGGAATTTTTTCTTCAAATCGATTCTGAAAAATGAGATCAAATATCTCTTCTCGGACAGGTGCGGGAGGAAAGTCAAGCTCAGGCAACAATGCCGTGGCCTTTTCCTTAAGCTCTACAAGATCGAGCCCATACAGAGAATTGAACTCGAGAACCTCTCCCTCACCACCGATACATTCTTCGACCAAGGCGTCGATTGCATCGAAATCAGCAAGCGCTTCGCACTCTTGCAAAGTGCCGAGTTCCAGAGGGTGACGCTCTTCCGGATCAGAAAGAGAAGTCCTACGCCTGCTATTAGACTTATGCCTTTGCTTTTGATTTTGGTTAAACTGCTGTGGCTTACCCTTACCGCCTCCCCCTCTTTTCTTGTTCTGCCAATTTTGTTGACGCGGGTTGCGATGCCCATGTCGATTCTTGTCTTTTTGACCACCCTCAGCCGAAGAGTGCTTTCCTTGGTCCGATTCTTCAGCCGCCGGAGGAGGTCCCTTTTCTTCAGTTGGTTCGGAACCATCGGTACTGAAGAAAACCTGCTGAGACTCTTTTCCTTGGGATGGTTTTTTTTCCGATTCGGAAACGCTTTGGGCAAGAGTCTTCGTTTTTTTCCGTGAAGTTTTTTCCCTTGAACCGACAGCTTCAGTTCCACCAGCAGGGCTCGGACTTTTTTCATTCACTTCATCGACTGAGGACACCTCGTCTTCCTTTATTTTTCCGCGAGATTTTTTTGATCGTGTAAGCGCCATGGCATGTTTGGGTATACTATTGGGAAGAGCTAGAACTAGCAAGTGCGGGAAAAAGAAAATGGCGGCACAACCGCTCGACCTGCTGCCCCAAATAGGAGGTTTCGCCATCGCCCAGCAAAACAAAGTCGGCCCGACGAGCCTTCAACCCGGTCGGCAATTGAGCATCGAGGCGATTACGTGCCTCGGTCTGATCTAGACCTCGTTCCAACAAGCGATGCATTTGAGTTTTAGGATTAGAGAAAATAGAGACGACAAAGTCGAATTCGGACTCAAGAGAATTCTCGAACAGAAGAGGCAACTCAACAGTTACGAAATTTTCTTCAGAATTAGTTACCGCGTGCAACCACTCGGTGCGTATTAGAGGGTGAAGAAGTTCCTCAAGCCACCTTCGTTTTAAAGGATTAGAGAATATTAGATGCCCGAGCTGTCCTTTGTCAACAGTTCCCTCTACAGAAAAAACCAGTTCGCCAAACTCCTTTCGCAATGCGCCCTTCACCCCTTCGTCTTCGCTGAGCAAACGGTGAGTGATGACATCGGTGGAAACGATGCCCGACCCGACCTCTCGAAAGAAATCCAAGGCCACGGACTTCCCGCAAGCGATTCCGCCAGTCAATCCTACCACCATTTTCTCTGTTTCCTCGCTACTCATTTTACATTTTCTAAAAAAAGGGGAACCGAACCGAGGGCAACCACGGAAACAGCGGAATTCTCAAACTCGCCAAGAATCCACTTGCCATCCGTGTACTTGTTGACATGTTGCAAATCGCGTTTTTGGGGCATGGTAGGGTATCCAAGTGGCTAAAGGATGCGGACTGTAAATCCGCCCGCTTCGTGCGTTCGTCGGTTCGAATCCGACCCCTACCACCATTTATACTTTGCGAAAAGGCAAATTCACGAATAGTAAATTTTACAGAAATGAAACGCATAGGCAAATGGATAGTCATTGTAATTAGCGGATGCATTTTCTTTCTGTACCAAAAGATGTGTAGCGGTCGGTTTGACGACCTTCCACAATAGACAACAAGATGCGGATTTCTGCGAACAACATTCTCGTTGGCGGACTTTCTAGCTTCGCATTAGCCGTGCTCTTCGCGACCTTTGCGGGCAAGGCCATTCGCGGGGTTTACGAGCAATGGGAAGGTCTCCAAGACCGAGCGACCTTCTGGCAATTCTTCTCAAGCGGAGGACAACAAAACGACATTCTCGGATTAACGCACAAACTCATCTGGTTGGGACTAATGTTTAGTATGTGGTGGATATTGTGGAAATTCGATATTTTCTTTCGGCACGATTCAAAAGAGGAAACCAGTGTTGAAGATAAAGGTATTGAAGAACCCTCACATTCCCAAAAACCCGAGGACGAGGATATCGAAGAGGAAACCGATGAACCTGAAACATCACCGGATCCACAGGAAGATAATTGCGCAAGCGTCTTGGGACTTGTCGATCCCTACGACATGGATGAAGTAAAAAGCGCCTATCGCACCCTGATAGCCCAGTACCACCCGGACAAAGTGAGCCGTATGGGAGATGAAATCCGAGAGGTGGCGGAACGCAAAGCCAAGGAAATAAACGTAGCCTACGATTTTTTCCGACGCAAGTACGACCTTTAAGAAAACTTACGATAACCTACCAGACGCTCTCGCCGATTCCGGCTTGCCACACTATGGTTACGTCTTATTTTCCATTGCCTCCTAATGTTCCCTATAAAAAAATGAGTAAACAAGCTGCCACACACCAGTTCCAAGCAGAGGTCAATCAGGTCCTCGATATAGTAGTCAACTCTCTCTATAAAGATAAGGAAATTTTCATTCGTGAACTAGTTTCCAACGCATCGGATGCTTTAGAGAAACTGCGTCGAACCCAAATCACCGAGAAGAAGATCTTCGACGATCATTTGGAATTGGAAATCAATGTTACGACTGACGACGAAGCGGGCATCATTACGATTCAGGACTTTGGCCTTGGAATGACGGCTGAAGAGTTGACCGATAATCTGGGAACCATCGCTCACTCGGGTTCCAAAGAATTCATCGAGGCACTAAAGGGCGATGGCGAAAAGAACGAAGCTTTGATCGGGAAGTTTGGCGTGGGTTTCTATAGCGTCTTCATGGTAGCCGACAACGTAAAGGTATACTCCCGCTCATGGGAACCCGACGCCGAAGGTCAATGCTGGGAAAGTGATGGCTCAGGATCCTACACTATTGAACCCGTGGACGGTCAACGACGCGGAGCCAAGGTCGTCATCAAACTGAAGGACGAACACAAGGATTTCGCTAAAGCCGATCGAGTTAAGGAAATAATCAAGAAGTACTCGGCTTTCGTGCAGTTCCCAATCTCGGTTAACGGTGACAAGGTCAACACTGTCGATGCGTTATGGCTTCGTTCAAAAAACGAAATCAAGGACGAGGAATACGAAGAATTCTACAAATTTCAGGCGAATGATTATCAAGCCCCTCTCCTTCGTCTGCACTTCAGCACCGACGCCCCCCTCGAAATAAATGCTCTGCTTTTTGTCCCTAAACGCAATATGGAGAAGCTCGGCATGTGGCGAAGCGAGGTAAAAGTCGCTCTTCATTGCAGGAAAGTTTTGATCGATCCCGAACCCAAGGCGCTCTTCCCGGAATGGCTTCGCTTTATCAGAGGCGTGGTCGACAGTACCGACCTGCCACTAAATGTCTCTAGGGAGACCATGCAGGACAGCGAACTTTTGCGAAAGTTGAACCAAGTACTGACCAAACGCTTTCTTCGATTCCTTGCCGAACAGGCCAAGAAAGAACCGGAAACTTATTTAGAGTTCTGGAAACAATTCGGTCTACTCATTAAAGAAGGGGCCGCGACCGACTTTGCGCACAAAGAAAACCTCGCCAAACTTTTGCGGTTCGAATCATCCGGTCTCGACTCGGGTGCATTAACGGGTATGGAGGAATA
>JACNJI010000266.1 GCA_014382645.1 Verrucomicrobiota bacterium
TCGACGACAAGCTGGATGACCTTCCTTCGCAGCGAATAGCAACAGGGCTCTATCATCCGCTGGGTCTTCGCATCGTGGACGACAAGATATACGTCCTAGGTCGCGACCAAATAACCCGGCTTCACGATCTAAACGGAGACTCCGAAATCGATTTCTACGAAAACTTCAACAACGACGCCGAGATCAGTCTTGGTTCGCACGAGTACTCGACCTGCTTGGAAACGGATCCTGCAGGCAACTTTTATTATATCACATGTGCCAGTGGGACTCGTCACGGCGGTTCCGTCCTTAAAGTAACCAAGGATGGCGGCAAACTGGAACGTTTCGCGACTGGTTTTCGTAATCCCAACGGATTTTTCGTGGGACCGGGTGGCGTGGTTACAGCTGCCGACCAGCAAGGCACTTGGGTCCCCGCATCTCGAGTGGACATAGTCGAACCGGGAGGATTCTACGGATTCATCCCTTCTCATCATCGAGAAGAAAAGCCCGAGAGTTATGATGGCCCGCTCTGCTGGATTCCACACAAAGAAGACAATTCCTGCGGTTCCCAGGTTTGGGTGACCAGCGACAAATGGGGACTACCAAAGGGGGAGTTGCTGCACTTGTCTTACGGCAAATGCCAAATGTTTCTGGTCATGCAGGACAAGGTGGCTGGAACCCCTCAGGGAGCTATCTCAAAATTTCCGTTTCGCTTTGCCTCGGGCGCCATGCGCGGACGCTTCAGCGACCGAGATGGGCAATTATACGTCTCCGGCCTCAAAGGTTGGCAAACCTCGGGAGCGAGGGACGGTTGCTTGCAGCGCGTCCGTTACGTCGGCGGCAACTGGCCCCGTCCGCTGGCACTCAATGCCCACAACAATGGAGTGCTGCTCCGCTTCGGCGTAAAGCTCGATGAAGAATTGGCAAATGACCCCGAGTCCTACGCAGTCCATCACTGGAACTACCGCTGGACAAGCCAATATGGTTCACCCGACTACAAGGTTTCTAACCCCGAGAAAACCGGTCGGGACAAGTTGAAGGTTCTCGCCGCCAAACTCCAACCGGACGGTAAAAGCGTTTTCATCGAGATCGAGGGCATCCAACCCGTCATGCAGATGGAAATCGCCTACGACCTAGAGAATGACAATGGCGACGAACTCGTGGACAAGGTACACAACACAATCCACAAGTTGCGTTCTAAGTTTGGAGTTCGATAAGGGTTTAATCGAGCTTCTTGCCCGCCTTGCCCAAAAGGGCTTTTGCCTGAGTCACCGTAAGTCGGCCAGTGGGGAGGGGAAACCCGAGGGTATCTCCGTTTGGAGTAAAGCCGTTTCCGTCGACGTCGACAAATATAGGGTTGTTGTAGGCACAAGGATTCATAGAAGCTTGGGCACTTGAACCGTAACCCTTCTTGAGGTCAAAGTTTTCTCCATAAGCAACGACAACCAGATGGGCATCCTCATCAAGTGAAACCCTCAGCGACTTGTCGAACTTCAGCACCCCATCGGAGAACCACTTGGGGTGAGACTTTCGGGTGAAGTTCAAGGTAGGTTCGGCTCGACCGTTTACAAGGACTTGAACGCGGTCAATGTCTATCCACGATGCGCATTGAACACGAACCTTTAGATCAATCTCACCGTTTGCCCGAGCGTGCCCGCCGGGAAAGACGCCGTCTGCCGTCTCGACTTCCAAGTAGGGACCAGTGGTAAGGATCATTTGACCGGCCTTTGCTCGACGACTTATTTCCTTCCAATCGATTTTTTCGGGATCATCAGTAGAAGAGCGAACATAGGTTCTCCATCCGCCCACGCCATTGCCATGCACATGGTGGGCGTCACTCACGGCGATACCCCACATCTTCATTCCCTTGTTGAGGAGTTGCAACCAGACGAATTCGCGATTAATGGTGACCTGCTCCCGAGCCGCCCTGCGCGTAATGCGAAAAGGAGCCCCATTGAGGATAGTGGCTTGCCTGAAGTTCTCTGTCTCTATGGCATCAATAAGTGACACAATACCCGCAAAACCTCCGTCCGGTCTGCCGTCCTTGTCTCGATCGATAAAGTTTTCGACCATGTCGGGGTGATTAATGTGAATCCAACGATCCGGGCGATGCCCATGCAACTCTCGCAAGTTGATCGCGTTTATCCTAGGGTCGTCTACCCAAACGGGTGAACCACCATCCTGCCTGTAAGGTTCCGGTATTAGAGGGAAGGCATTTATATGTGCTCCCGAGCCCGTCAATTCGACACCTGAAATGGTGGATATTTCCTTGGAAAGCCCAAGCTTTTGTATGTGCGGAGACCAATCGTAAATTCGGTTGTGCTCAGTGGTTGGTGCGAATTCGATGTGCTCGGCAGCCAAGTTGATCACTCGATCATCGGTGCCACAGACATTGTCCCCACTGGGTGTGGAGTGGTTATGGAAGTCTGTGCTCACCCAACCGGGAGACGAAACTGTTCGCCGCAAGGTCGTCTCAACTTTAACGGTTTTGCCGGGCAGTAAGATGACCTCTTTCTCGAAATGATCATGCTCGATACCCCGAGTAAGCACTACTCGATACTTCCCGGGTGCCAAGGCTACGTAAAATTTTCCCGATTCCGAATGGTACTGGTCCCTGCAACCATGGGCTCGATCCGTAGGTCCTAGGTTTGGGGAAGGAGTTCCATCGATTCCTATAAACTGAGCCTTGCACGGAGAAAAGGAACCATTCTGCTTACGAACTTCGAAGGTGATGCCTGAACGAGGCTCAAGCTCTAAAGTCAACTCGACATTCTTCGCGCCTACGGTGAAGTCTCGCTCCATAGACATTCGGCCATGGTCGACGAAGATCACAGAAGCTTTGCCCTGAGGAAGAAGGAGGCGAATACGACCATCGTCGTCCGGATAGGCAGGAATGACTTGACCTCCGGTCGAAATCTCCAGACGCCCTGTCGAAACAGGTCCGCCATCGTTCTCTTTTAATTGAACCGAGAGTTCGCCAGTCTTTAGCTCAAGCTGATTCGCAACTAAGCCCACAGCCTCAGCCGGCGATCGACCAACTGCAAGAAATCGTTCAATTCTAATTTCATCTCCCGGCTTCAAGCGTGCAGTGCCAGGAGGAATTGCCCCGTCTTTTCCGGGTAGCCAAGCATAGGCATATCCTGCCTTGTCTGCGGGATCAATGCTGTCGGCCCATTCAATGGAGCCGATTTTCCCTCGGGATCGGAAGTTGGTCCACTTGTCCGTGACCGGACCATCGACCAGTTTATCCCCCTCATGTCGAATCGTAGATCGAATCAGGACACCTTGCCAACCGTCTTTCAGAATGTATTCGTGCCTCTTGAACAATGCTCCTGAGACTGTCGAGGTGACGACAACCTCAACGATTGCTTCGCCATCGGAACCGTCTTTCGAAATCCGAACATAGGAAACCTTTCCCTGCTGGCGAGAAGGGGAAAAAACAGTGATCTGGTCATTGGCTGCACCTCGAAGCGTAAGATCGTATAGGCATCCGGGAGTTACGTTTTCAGCACCCCAAAAAGTTCCCATGTTGGCCTTTCGCAGTGGGGTTGCATGAGCTATCACAGCCTCGATTCTGTCGTTTCGAATTAAGAAGTCACCGACGATGCCGTCCCCCTCCTTGCCTCCCGGCAACAGTTTGACCTTATCCAAGGAAATTTCAAGTGCCTCGGGCTTACTCCACGAGACATTGACAAGGAGAAGCAAAGAACAGAAAGGAAAGAAAAAGGATTTCATGGGAATGGGCTAGATGCGTGCAGAAAGAAAGATATTGGATGAAAACGTAACCCTGTTGAGGGAATTAATTTAGTCTCCTTGGGAACGAATCGGCTCTCCCTTCTTAAGTTTGGCTCGAATGCCGTCGTGGTGGCGGGACATATAGTAGAAGGACTGGGTGCTGCTTCTTTCGCCTAGACAAATCTGGAAGGAAATGCGGTAGCCCCCCTTGGGCCATTCGGGTCCCTCCAGAGCCAGAGGGTTGATTATGCCGGACAACTTTCGACCGGGTTTCAAAGTCACGGGCGAGGTGACCACTGACAGGCCTTTTGCCCCGGGCGAGGTGTAGGTCTTGCCTTGGCAGAGAATCACAACGCTTTCATTCCATAGAACTTTTCCGCCAAGCTTTCTTAGAGCAGGAATGACAACCGGCTTCTCACCGGCATTTGCAACCGTCAAACGATACTCTCCGTCACCATCCGGGTTCGTCCACTTTACTTCTACTTCAGGCGGAACCTTCTCAACCGCGAAAGTAGCACCTATGCCGAAACCAAGTGCAGGTCTTCCCGTGACAGCACAGAAATGCTTGGCCCCTTCCTTTAGGTTGGAGGGCCACTTGGCCTTGAGGCTAATCCACGGGGAGCGAACTTCACCTTTTTCGCCGCTCCATCCCAAGGGCAGGGCGCAGGCAAGGCGAACAGAGGCGATTTCAGCCGGATCAAGCTTCTGTACGACCTTGGCTTGAAAACCACCGCGACTCTTCTCCGCTCCGACGACGCAGGTCTCGCCATCCGGAAAGACGGGGGCCACGCGTTGACGAGCGACATGGGAAATCTCCACCTTGCCGCCGGGTTTGAGATCACCACGAATGGATTCCTTTACCGTGAAGCTCAACTTGTGCGTGAACATTGGGGGAAACGACCGGCCAACCGGCCCCGCGACCACTTTATCGAGAGTGCCCACGAACACATGCTGATGGCTGGACCAAGGGGCGGGAACCTTGGCCGGCGCATGACCACCGGGGACAGGTCGAACCCGTATTGGGCCGCGTCCGGGAGGCGGGACTTTGTTGATCCGGAGGCGCTCCGGAGTGGGAACTTTATTTGCGAAAACGCTTTCTAGCAGAGGAGAGAAGGACAGGCAAAGCACGGAAGTGACGATGACGTTTTTCATTATTTTGGCGGGTTGTTTCATTGAAGAAATAAAGCTTTCGCGACCGCAGGCAAGAATTGCTTCGCTTATAAAGATTCAGGCAGAAAAGCTGTCGAAGGAAAGATTCAAATTCGTTATTTTCTCCTTAATCAAAGCTGCAGGCTCAGAACGAGAGCTATCGATCAGAAAGGAGGAACCAAGCAAGACACGGGCTTCCTCTAGGTGCTCAGTCGCATTCGCGTGGATGCTGGCCAGAGAGTCGCCTTTCGCGACGGGTTCACCGACCTGCTTGAGGTCGCTCACGCCTACGGCGAAATCTACGTTGTCTTCCCTTCGCGTACGACCTGCCCCGAGGATGAAGGCGGCTCGACCCACTTTGGCGGCATCCACGCCAGTTACGTAACCGGAGGTTGGGGAGGAAAGGCTTTCAACGGTTGCAGCGGAAGGAAGTTTCTCCGGGGATTCGACGAAAGTGGGATCTCCTCCCTGTAATTCGACCATCTTGAGAAAGACATCGAACGCTCGGCCGGAGCAGAGGTCATTGGCGAGAAGGGCCCGCCTCTCTTCATCATCAGTGCCGACCTCGTCCACGACAATCATCCCCGCGCCGACACCCAACGCGATCTCGACGAGGTCGGAGGGACCCTCGCCTCGAAGGGTTCGTACGACTTCGGCGACCTCGAGCGCATTCCCTACCGTACGGCCCAAGGGTCGGTTCATCTCGGTCACGAGTGCTTCCACTCGGCAACCTGAACGGGTGCCCACCTCAACCATGGTCTCGGCCAGTTCGCGAGCCTCGGCCTCAGTTTTCATAAAGGAACCCGATCCGCACTTCACGTCGAGAACGAGACATTGAACGCCTGCAGCCAGCTTTTTGCATAAAATACTGGCCGTAATAAGGGGAATGGAAGGCACGGTGCCGGTGACGTCTCGAAGGGCATAAAGCTTTTTGTCGGCAGGAGCCAAACGATCCGTCTGTCCGGTAATCGCGCAACCACAGTCATTCACGACTTGTCGGAACTCGGCACTGGAAAGGTCAGTCCGATAGCCGGGAATACTTTCCAATTTGTCCAAGGTTCCACCCGTCAAACCAAGTCCTCGTCCAGAAATCATCGGAACCACAACCCCACAGGCGGCCGCCAAGGGAGCCAGTACGAGCGAGACCTTGTCGCCTATTCCTCCGGTGGAATGCTTGTCGACCGCAATACGAGAGAGATCGCCGAAATCGAGTGTTTCGCCGGAGTCCATCATGGCTTGCGTCAAAGCGGAGATTTCCTCGAAACTCATGCCATTGACGCAAGTCGCCATGGCGAAGGCTGCCATCTGGTAGTCGGGGACATCTCCACGTGCGTAATCGAGAACGAATGCTCGAAGGGCTGCCGCGGGAATGGGCTCGCCGTCACGTTTCAGAGCAATGATGGCCTGGGGAATCATTCAGGCAGGTTACCGAAAGTCATACCAAGAATCAAAGACTCTTTTAAGGATAGTGTTTTTGGAAGTGACGATACGCGAAAGCATCTTTAAGACTTCTTAGTCCTTATGAGTCAAGTCACACGAATTACTCTTGTTCGTCATGGCGAAACGGAATGGAACGTTTCGGGACGATGGCAGGGTCATGCCGACGCCCCACTCACAATTCATGGACAAACTCAAGCTAGAGCCTTGGGAGAACGATTTAGAGACGCAACTTTCGATGCTTGCTACACGAGTGACTTGGGTCGGGCCGTCCACACCTCCAAATTGATTGCCGATCCATCGGCAATGGACTTCGAAATCGACGAAAGACTACGCGAGCGCGGCCTCGGCATCATGCAAGGGTTTACCACGGCCGAGATGCTTGACCAGTGCCCCGACGTGTACGAATCCTTTCGTAACAATGGGCCCGACTATCTAATTCCAGAAGGGGAGAGCTTTCGACAATTCAATGAACGATGCGTGAACGCGATCGAAGAGTTTTCGATTCGGCACTCGGGAAAAAGCATACTCGTCGTCACCCATGGAGGCGTACTCGGAGCTATATTCCGACATGTCATCGGACTTTCATTGGATTCCCCTCGCAGATATGCGTTGCTAAATTGCTCGGTGAACGTGATCGAAAAGAAAGATGGAGGTTGGAGTCTGCTCCACTGGGGCGACGTGAGCCACCTTCCGGAAGGTGAGTCGCTCGACGACGCTTAGGTTTGTTCTATTTCTCGATTGCATCGTAGATGAGCTTCTTGACGGCCCACTCGGTCATAAAGCTGTACGGCATGATCTGCTCCATGGTCACCACGACGAGTTCGTCCTTTGGCGAAACCCAATAGTGCGTGCTGGCGGCACCGCCCCAACCGAACTCGCCGACCCTTCCGCCCGGATCCCATGGTCCCATTGAAACGCGAGTCGAAAAGCCAAGGCCAAAACCCACACCCACTCTCGGGATTGGTCCTATTCGAATGGGCATAATCTTCTTGGGAAGTTGGTTTCGAGTCATCAGGCGAACTGTCTTCTTCTTAAGAATGCGCGTTCCATGGAGTTCCCCGCCATTAAGCACCATCTGCAGAAACCGCAGGTAGTCGCGCGTAGTGGAAACTAGACCACCGCCTCCGGAAGCGAGTCCGGCGGGAGTCAGGTAACGACTCTGGGCGGGATCATCGATAAGGCGAAGTTCGCCCGATCCGTTTGGAGCGTAATTGGCAGTAAATCTATCGACCTTCCCCTTAGGGACGTCAAACGCGGTATCCTTCATGTCGAGGGGTTTGCAAATGCGTTCGGCAAGAAAGTCCTCGAACTTTTTTCCCGACCAGATTTCGATGAGGCGACCGAGAACATCAATGGATACGCTGTATTGCCACTTGGTTCCCGGCTCGAAGGCGAGGGGAATGCCACTCAACTTTGTTATCATGGTGGGAAGATCGCCCGCCCGATCAATCGGCTTGTCCTTCTTGTAACGTTTTTCCACCGCGCTGTTTCCCACAAACCCATAGGACAACCCCGAGGTGTGACGCATCAAGTCGCGAACGGTCATTTGTCGCTTGGCGGGTTCCGCCTGACCTTCTCTCCAAACCGAAAGTTCCTCGAATTCGGGAATGTATTTCGACACAGGGTCGTCCAAGTCGTACTTGCCCTCATCAAACAGGAGAAGCGCGGCGGCAGTGGTGATCGCCTTGCTCATCGAATAGATGCGGAAGATCGAACCCGGGGTCATGGGCTTGTCGCGTTCCACGTCCATCTTGCCGTAGGTTCCGAAGTGGACGATCTTTCCCTTTCGAGCGATTGCCACAATGCATCCGGCAAGCTTCTTCTCCGCAATAAAGCCCTTCAAGACATCGTCGACCTTTCCCAACTTAGCCGAGGACATCCCGACCTCTTCCGGTTTGGCAACGGGAAGTTCTCTGGCAGCGGTTACGCTCCAGAGAGAGAGGGCAACCAGAATCGGAAAAATGCGTTTATGCTTATTCTCCATAAGTGGGCTGGTTTAGATAGGTTCGATTTATCCGCCGGTGGCTTCGCGGAACCTGCGAAGAGCATGTGCGGCATGGTACAACCCACCATCGCTGAACACCTCAGTGGGAAACTTTTCCAAATCAGTCACCATCCGGTTAATCGCCTTGAGCACCCAGTCCTGCGTCAACTCATCGGGCGAGAGTGCAACGCTCATCCATTCGAGAGCGTGCCCGGTGGAGCTGATTAGCTGACGAGGAGTACGCGGTCTTGCAGAGCGAAAAAACACGGCGGCGGAAAAGGCTCCGTCTTTCTGTTGGTAGTCCTTCGTGATAGCGACGTATTTATCCAAATATTTCTTCGCATCTTTCCATACTCCGACGAGCTTGCCGCCTTGGTCTAGATATTTCCGAAGAGCGTAGGCGACCCCGTACAAATGGTGCGGACCACCCTCCGTTTCACGTCGCGGATCACGTTGAATGGCCAAACGCATGACATCCTCGACTCGATATTTCTTACCCGTATCGGTCTTCCATTCCTCGTCAAAAGGAACATAGGTCGAGACAGCGACCAGGGTCCAGCCAAGTTCCTGATCCTCGCGAAAGCCCTTCTTGGCGAAGTCCAACTTGTCCTGCACCGTGAATTTCCTTCCCGTGCGTGAAACGATTTCACGATCCAACTTCACACCCGCATCGGCATAGGCAAACAAGAACTGATCCACGTGATCCTGAATGAGGAAGGACTTATCCCCTTTGCCCCGGGTCTTCAAGGTAGGCACACCTTTGACGTCTTGATAAATCAGTTTGCCTTCGAACTTGGCGTGGTGGGTAAGATAGTCGATGGCATTTAGCTTCCGGTCAGACTCAACGTCGAAAACCTCCAAGTCGTGCTCAAAGGCCACCACCGCATGCATCACGACCCAAGGGGTGTTCACGTCGCTACGAAGCGGACGGGCATGCGCTTTCTTGATCACCTTATCGATTCGAACCGAAAGAGCTTTCGGCACGGAATCGCCAACGGCAAGTCCTGCAGACGATAGAAAGGCAAGGCAGTTGACTGCGAAAAAGAAAATGTACTTCTTCATTTGATTTGTTTTTCTTCGAAACTAAAGCGGGTCAACTTCTCGCGCCTAAACCAAGAGTTTCCTTTGAATACTTTATGCTACGTTCCAGCTCCGCGATTTGATAATCTTGTTGAGCCTTCTTTCGATCGGCACCCTTCGGAACCTTGAAGGACTCCATGGGAGTTCCCGCTTTCGCTAACCCGACGAATCCAGCGAAACCATCCGCACCGATAGATTCGTAGGGTTTCCAGAAATCCTTTTCCAAGTAGGGGAACGGCTTGGAGAATCCGGATATGATTTCTAGCTGAACGGGAACTTGAGGGCAAAGCTCCGCCCATCTTTTGGCAAAAGCCTTCATGTCCACGCAACCTTCGCCCATGGCGGTCCATTGCACCGATGCGCCATTATCGATTTCCCATATCATCGAATCGCGGATGCCACTGGAAACCGCATACGGGGCGAGATTTTCGAGGGTGTCGAGAGGGTCTTCCATGGTCCAGGTGGCGTTACCCGAATCTAGCGTGGCACCGACGTATTCAGGACCTGCCCGCTCGATCAGGTCGGCAAGCTCACGACTATGCATGTCGCCCGCATGGTTCTCTATGGCGATCTTGACTCCGGCATCGAGGGCATGCTTGCGAACGTTTTTGCAAACCTGAATCGTGCTTTCGATATGCTTTTGAATACCTCCGGGCCCCTTACGGTCTTCCATGCTGCCGAGGTAACAACGAGCCACGGGCGAACCTAAGGCTTTGGCCACTTTCAGAAGATGCTTGAGGTGATCTTCCGCAGAACCGTACTTATCGATGAATTTTGGAGAGGTGGGACATATGCCCCCGGTGCCGGCGTGAATGGCGATCCCGAACTTGTCCGCCTGTTGCTTGATCTCCTTCAGGTAACCGGTATCGTGACTTTCGAACACGTCCAAGTCGGAAAACAAAATGGTGTCCACCTTCTGCTTGTTTCCGTATTCCAGAAGTCGAGGAGCCTTCCATCCCAAGGCTCGAATGGAAAAGTTGTCGAAACCAAGCTTCACTTTAGTCGAAGGAGCCGGACTTGGTTTGCCCAAAAGGCGAACGGGGACCGAAGCGGAGATTAAGCCCGTGGCGATAGCGGCGTTTTGGAGAAAAGAGCGGCGATTAAGGGAAGAGTCAGATTGTTTCATGGTCAGTCTAGAATTAGCTGTAAAATCATCATGATTAATGGAGCAGAGTTACTTTCGCTAGGGCAACCCCTACGCCAAGGCAACAAACTTTCCAATCAGTTTGCCCCATTTAGAAAGTCGAGGCGTTTGCATTTCATGCCTTTCAAGCATATAATATTTAAGCGTAATACCATGAAAATGAAAAACAAGGAAACCGAACTCTTCGAGTACAAGTTTCATTTTCATCTGGGCGATGACCTCGGGTCGGCAGACAAGTCCGTCCACGCTCACGCTCGTAAT
>JACNJI010000342.1 GCA_014382645.1 Verrucomicrobiota bacterium
TCTCATTGACCAAGCAGGCGGTTCAAGCCGCCCTCGAGGCCGGCGAGCTCATTCGTTCTTATCAGGACCGGGAGGTTGAAGTTCTGCATAAGGAGGGTGGGGACACCTATGCGTCTCTAGTCGTGACAGAGGTCGACCGCAAAGCCCAGGATGCCATTTTGAGGATTCTCGGTCCGTCCTGCGAAGAGTACGATCTGGCGGTGCTCACCGAGGAGAACGAGGATGACGGCAGCCGTTTCGAAAAGGATTGTTTCTGGTGCATCGACCCGATGGACGGCACCTTGCCCTTTATTCGAAAGGAACCCGGCTATTCGGTTTCCATCGGTTTGGTGGCCCGGGACGGTTCGCCCCAAATCGGAGTGATTTTCGATCCCGTTCACGACGTTCTATGGCAGGCGACGAAGGGGCAGGGCGTTCAAAGAAACGGCGAGCCTTGGACCTTGAATTCATCAGCCAAGGAACTGACCTTTACCTACGACCGGAGTTTTATGAATCGCCCCGAGTTCGAGCGGGTAATGGAGGCACTGCAAGCCTATGCCCATTCCATCGGATTGAATGGCTTGGTGGCTACCCAGTTCGGTGGCGCGGTGATCAATGCTTGCCATGCCTTGGAACAGGCCCCTGGTTGTCATTTCAAGTTTGCCAAACCGCAGGAAGGTGGAGGAAGTCTCTGGGATTATGCGGCTACCGCATGCCTATTTGTGGAAGCCGGAGCCGTGGTCAGTGATGTTCATGGTGCTCCGCTCGACCTCAACCGGGCCGACTCCACCTTCATGAATCATCGCGGGGCCTTGTATGCGACCGACCATGGCCTTGCTCAACGGATCCGGGAGATCCTAGCCTAATTCCCGCGATAAGGGTGGAGTACCCACCTAGCCAATTTAGTCGGCGCCACACAAAGGAATTCGTTTCTGCGCTTATCCCTTGCAGGAAACGATTGAAATTCGAAGGATCACGATATGTCTAAGATGAAAAAAATCAGCCCTCTCGTTTTCTTTGCAATCATCCTGTTGGCTTCCCTTTCTTCTGCCGCGGAGCGTCCGAATATCCTCTACCTCTACGTCGACGACATGGGGTGGGGTTCGATTGGCCCGAATGGTCAAATCGAGCGCAAGGCTGCAGGCAAGCCCTATGTGCTGACTCCGAACTTGGACGGCTTGGCGGCTGCCGGGGTGAATTTCCGCAGGGGGTATGGATGCACGGTATGTTCCCCCGCCCGTTCTTCCCAGCAAACCGGATTTCATCAAGGTTACACTTTTGCAGACCGAAACGATCCAAACAACGCGAAGAAGGCAATCCGTACGGAGGACCTGACCATGGGGGACGTTCTGGCAAAGGCCGGCTATGCGACGGGTTACTGGGGCAAGTGGGGCTACGGTGGTTCTTCGTCCGGGAAGAATCCCACGCTCGACAATCTCCAGACCTTGCCGACCACCCACGGTTATCACTACGTCGTGGCCGAGCTGCATCACGTGCGGGCTCATACCTTCTTCCAGCCGACCCTCTGGAACGCTCCCGCCAAGCCCGGGACAATGGGCGGACTCGAGCTCAAGCCCAACAGTATGGCCAAGTATACAAACAACAAGGCCTACCCGAATTATCCGGCTTTGCAAAATCATCCGGATTACCCGAAGGTAGCCTACTGTGATGACGTCTATGCCTTTGCCGCCCTAGATTTCGTGCGCAAGCAGGGGATTCGTTACAACCAAAGCGGTAAGCCCTTCTTCGGTTTGTTTGCCGCCCAGATCCCGCATGGACCTTTTGGTGACGTTCAGAAGCTCCCCGATTGGGACCAGGCGTACAAGGATAAGCCCTACTTTCAAAAACTGGCCGCCCAGTCCAAGCAGTGGTGCGCCATGGTCACCCGCATCGACGCCCATTTCGGCAACCTGCTCGCTGCCTTGGAGGATCCGAATGGTGATGGGGACAAATCGGATTCGATCGCCAAAAATACCTTGGTGGTTTTCCAGTCGGACAACGGCGGACCCAATGGCAGCAATCGCACTCAGTTGGATGCCAATGGCGGTTTGTTGGGTTCGAAGGGAAGCATTTTCGAGGGAGGCATTCGCGTGCCGACCATCATGCGCTGGCCTGCAAATATTACGGCCCGATCAAAACTGAAGGTCGGCTCGAATACGGACCTGGTCGTGGACTGCTCCGACCTGCTGCCCACTTTTTGCGATTTGGCGGGCACGCCGACTCCCATCGGCTTGAGTGGAGTCTCACTGGCCCCGACGCTGACGGGGGAGGGAAAACAACGAGTTCGCGAGTTCTTGATTCATGAGGCGGGTGGCCGAGCTTCGATCATTCGAGGTCGCTACAAATTAATCCGTTCGCGTGGAAACGACAAGGTCGAGAAGCCGGTCGGAAAGAATAAGAAACGACGTAAAAAAGGCGAAGACGGGAAAGAGTCGCAGCAAGTCCAGTTCTACGACCTGAAGGCCGATCCGGCCGAGAAAAACAACATAGTCTCGAAGCATCCGCAATTGGTCGAGGAGCTCAATGCTTTGCTCACGGGTGAACGTGTGGATGAAGCAGCAGGCTTTGCCAACACCTATCATTCCTGGCAGGGGGCGAAGGATGCCTCTATCGCCAAGTCCTCGAATTGGAGTGATTACATTTACCAAAACGCCGGCGAAACCTATATACAGGAAAGCGGTTCCCCGAAAGCCCATTGGTGCGCGAAAATTGTCCAAGGTTCGGTCCTGGCTGATCAGGATGTCGCATTTCTCGGGCTTGAACTCAGTGGAAAACTGACGGTGAAGCCCGGCGTAAAGATCAGTGCCCGCAATGAACTGCGGGTTGCGGACAAGGGTCAATTGATTCTCGAGGGCGGTTCGGTCGGTTCCTTGCGGTGGCTGGACGTCCGGGATGGCGGGACGTTGACGGGCCATGGCGTGGTGAACGCCGCCCTTTACTCAAAGGGTACGCTGGCCTTGAGCTTGATGAAACCCTTGGTCGTGGAAGGTCCGGTTCAACTCTCGGGCAAGCTAAGCCTGGTGGAGACGGGCAAAGCAAAGAAGGGGCAAAACCACACCGTGCTGAAGGCAAAATCAATCACCGGACGTTTTGCCAATGACGAGATATCGCTTGCAGGTAAAAGCTACTTGATCGGGTATGCCGCGACCTCGGTAACGGTGACGGTCAAGTAATCATTTCTCGATATCTTCAGTCGCAAATCATGAAAACAAGCCTGGTCCTATGCCTCTTCATGGGGTTGCTTATTCACGCTACTTCCGCCGAAGAAACAGCCAAGCTCAAGTTTCAAACCTACTCGGGTTATTTCGTCTCCAATAAATTCGAGCCCGATTCTTCTGCTTCCTTCGTTGTCCTCGACAACCGAAAGCAGTTCGGTCAGGTCTTTGGCGTCGCTTTCGTCATCGGAGACAAGTCGTCTCGCCCCCGATGTCTTCAATACCCAGCTGGTTTTAGCCGCCATCAGGCGAGGCAAGGTCTTTTATACCTACCGAGTCACCTCTGTGACCGAACAGGGCGGGGTGGTGCAACTGCGTTACCAAACGAGAATCAAGAAAAGCGACTCGGCTACTTTCGCTTGCTCGTTGATCCTCTCGATCCCAAATGGGAAATGTCAGGCAGTCGAGTTTTACGAAAACGACAAACTGTTCAAGCGCTTGGCAATCGTTGGCAAATAACCTAAAAGGGCACGGTTTCCTTTCTCTGCCTGGCTTAGCGTTTCTCTCGGGTTCGAGCCCTAGGTTATTGCCCGCCCCAATCCTACAAAATTATAGTTTATCGTTTGAAAAAAGAACTTTAACCTCAACAATCCCCAAAGAACTCAAATACAACCCACCTCCAGACAACTGACATGAAACAAACGATCCTTCTCCTTGCCACTTTCTTATTTGTGTCTGCAGTGCTGCAGGCGGCCAAGCCCAACTTCATTATCATCTTCGCTGATGACCAGGGTTACGGCGACCTGAGTTGTTTTGGTTCCAAGACAATCGATACCCCGAACATCGACCGCATTGCCAAGGAAGGCCGCAAGTTCACGAGTTTCATGGTGGCCTCCCCGGTCTGCACGCCGTCCCGGGCCGCCTTGCTCACGGGTTGTTATCCCAAGCGAGTCGGCATGCACCAGCACGTCTTGTTTCCGTCATCGACCAAGGGGCTGAACCCCAAGGAGCACACCATTGCCGATCACTTGAAGGGCCAAGGCTATGCCACTGCCTGTTTCGGCAAGTGGCATCTCGGCCATCACAAGGAAGTGCTTCCGACCTCCAACGGGTTCGACACTTACTTCGGCATCCCATACTCCAACGACATGAACCACCCCGACAACAAAGAAAAGCCAAGGGGCGGTTGGGAAGGCATGGATATTCTATGGAACAATCCGGAATCGACCCTCACCAAATGGAAAACCCCGTTGTTCGAGGACGAGAAAATTATCGAGGTGCCGGTGGACCAGCGCACCGTCACGCGGCGCTATACCCAGAAGTCCATCGACTTCATCAAGGCCAACAAGGACAAGCCATTCTTTGTCTACTTGCCGCATTCTATGCCGCATATTCCGCTTTATGTCCCGGATGAAGTCCGCGACCCCAATCCCAAGAACGCCTATATTAACACTATCGAGCACATCGATTCCGAGGTGGGCCGCCTGCTCAAGGCGCTGGACGACCTCAAACTCGTCGACAACACTTACGTCATCTACACCACGGACAATGGTCCTTGGCTGCAGTTCCGTCACCACGGAGGTTCCGCGGGACCGCTCCGCGAGGGTAAGGGAACAACCTTTGAAGGCGGTCAGCGTGTACCTTGCGTGATGCGCGGCCCGGGGATTCCCGCGGGTACGGTCTGCGACGAACTCACCGGCACCATCGATGTCCTACCGACCATTGCGGCCCTGACCGGCAAGCCCCTGCCTGCCGGTAACAAGATTGACGGACTGGATGCGTCCGGACTCTGGAAGGGAACCGCCAATAAGTCTCCCCGCAAGGAGTTTCTGCACTACACTTCCCGCGGCGACCTCGAGGGACTTCGTAGCGGCAATTGGAAGTTGCTCGTGAAAAAGCAGCGCCGCAACAACGCGGGCAAGGCGCAACTCCACCTTTTCGATCTAGCCAAGGACATCGGCGAGAAGAACAACTTGGCCCAGACGAAACCCGGATTAGTCAAGGAACTGCAGGCCCGCATGAAGGCCCTTGACGCCGAAGTTACGAACAACGCGCGCCAACCATGGTTCAAAAAGTAAGCTCGGCCATCCTGACCTGCCCATGAAAACGCGTACGGTCTTTGCCCTATTCTTTCTTGTCCTGACCGCATCCTTGGAAGCCAAGGAGTTGCCCAAGGCTCTTCTCATCGGTGATTCCATTTCGATTGGCTATACCCCGCACGTCGTGGTGGCATTGAAGGGCAAGGTCGACGTCAGACACCATAAGGGAAACGCCCAGCACACCGGCACGGGGCAGAAGATGCTGGATCGCTGGCTCGGAGAAACGGATTGGGACGTCATCCATTTCAACTGGGGGTTGTGGGATCTCTGCTACCGTCATCCACAATCCAAGGAGCAGGGGCGTCGGGACAAGGAGCGTGGAACTCTCACCACCTCGTTTGAACAGTACGAGAAGAATCTGGACCAGTTGGCGGCTCGCTTGAAGAAGGCCAAGGCCAAGTTGATCTGGGCTCACACCACCACGGTGCCGAAAGGCGAGGCGGGGCGCAAGGTGGGCGACGACGACAAGTACAACGAAGCCGCCGCCCGCGTAATGAAAAAGCACGGCATCGAGATCAATGACCTGAACGCCTTGACCGATTCATTTCCTACCGACTTTTCCGTTCGACCCGGTGACGTTCATTACAAGACCGAAGGATCCAAAAAGCTCGGCCAAGCCGTGGCCCTGAAAATAATGGAAGCCCTTGGCCGGTAGGATTGGATTGCAGTGTCTCGGTTCCTCTAACAACAATAGGGACCTGACGAAAACCGGCGTCCTCACACCACCCCAAAGCTTCCCATCATGAAACGACTCATCCTATCCCTCTTTTTCTCCCTGTCTTTCGCCCTCCTGGCAGGTCATCCTCTTCACGCGGACAAAGCCAAGCCAAACGGTCGCTTTCTTTATATGAGCACCCCGGACGGCGCCCAGCGCGAGGGATCCTCCGCCCCTGGCATCCTCGTGTTTTCCATCGATGACGGCCACAAGTACGTTCGCCGCATTGATCTCCCTGTCTTCAGCGAGGGCATGCGCGGTTTCACTGGTTGCACCGCAACCGGCTGCCTCTACTTCTCGACCACAGGCGGTACCTTGGGTTCCTTCGATCCCGCCACTGAAAAGGTGAATTGGGAGTCCAAGTTCAAGCAGGGCTGCGACCGGTCCTGCATCACCCCCGACGGCAAGCGAATCTATGCCCCAACCGGTTGGTGGTGGGGCTCCGAAAAGGACGGGTTCATCGTGGTCGATGCCGCCAATGGCAAAAAGATCGATCAGATCGCGGTCAATAAGCGGGCCCACAACAGCATAGCCAGCATTGACGGAAAATACGTTTATCTTGGGACCAACGTTACACTGACTCAATTTCGGGCAAGCGATGGCAAGATACTCCAAACCATTTCTCCCGTCGGTGAGTCCGGGGTATTCCCCTACACCGTCAACAGCGCCAATACTCGGGCCTATGTTTGCCTCGGCAAGCATGCCGGTTTCGACGTCGTCGACCTGGAGACGGGCAAGGTCACCGACCGTGTCTTCGCGACCGATCCCAAGACGGGTAAGAAGATCAAGCACCGCACCCATGGGGCGGGCATGAATCCGGGTGAGACCGAGCTTTGGATCAGTGACCAAAAGGGCAAGAAACTTTTCATTTTCGACCTCACCCAGTCACCTCCCGCTCCCCAGGGGCACGTCGACCTCAGTGCGGGCGGCCATGGTTGGGTCACCTTTAGCTTGGACGGGGCCTACGCCTACTGCCACACCCCCGACGTATTCGACGCCAAGACCAAGAAGATAGTTGCTTCGCTGAAGGGCCCCGACGGCAAGCCCTTCGCCAGTTCCAAGTTCATCGAGGTGCAGTTCACTGACGGCAAGGTTTCCAAGATCGGCAACGAGTTCGGCCTCGGCCGCGTAAACGAAAAGTAGTTCTTCCCTAAAGGGAAATATTCCCGTTCGGGCTTCAATCGGATTGACAAGCAAACCCAAAGCCGAAACGTTTGTATGGAATGAATATTTCACGAAGACATTTCCTGAGAAGTAGCGGGACCAGTGTTTCGTTGCCGTTTCTTCCTTCTCTTTCCGGAGCCAAGGGCAAGGCCATCTTGCCGAACAAGAAGCTGATTATGATGTACATCCCGAACGGGATTTTGCGTCGCTACTTTTTCCCAGGTGAGGAACAGGCGATCCTGCCAGGTTTCGTGGGTGGCTTCAACGCCGACAAGACCAAGAACAAAAAGCGAATCCTGAACGTTCCCGGTATATACCCCTTGGAATTCACTTCTTCCATGCGTCCGCTGGAAAAGCACAAGAACGACGTCACCATGGTCACCGGTTTGGATCGTACTTTTAAGAACGGCCAGGACGTTCATGCCCAAGGAGCATCTTGCTACCTCACGAGCGTTTCTCCTGAGCAAGCGTCGGTGAAGGGCATGAGGCATCCTAATGGGCGAAGCTTGGACCAGGTGATTGGGGACAAGGTTGGTCACACTTCCGCCTTCAATACCCTTGAGATCGGTTGCAATGGCTTCACTGCGGGGAAGGAAGATATTTTCTTCGACAACATTTCGTGGTATGGGCCGGGAAAAATCGCACCTTCAATAAGGAATCCCCGAAAACTTTACGATCGTTTGTTCATGGCCGATTCATACCGCAACCACGTACAAGACGTCACCGACTTGATCTTAGCTGACACGAAGAGCCTGTCCCGTAAGCTGGGTAATGAGGATCGGGATACCTTGGATGGGTTTGTTACCATGATACGTGACATCGAGTTGCGTATCGATAAGTTGGAAAAGATTATCAAGGGGACGAATCTCGACCAGCCCAAGAACGAAATTTTGCCCAGAGGCGAATACATTAGGCTTCAGGCTGACCTTATGCTGACTGCCATGCAAATGGGCATCACCAACGTCAGCACATTCATGATCGGTCCCGAACGGTGGGATGCCTCTCTTATGTACGAGGGAGTCTTTCCTAACCCCGTGCAGCATCACAGCATGACCCACAACCAGAAGAAGGAGGAAGTGGCCAAGGAATTGCAGAAAATCGACATCTTCCACTTGGAGCAGTTCGCCTACGTCATTTCCCGCATGAAGGAGATGAAGGAGCCCGACGGCACGACTCTGTTCGACAATTCACTTGTTACTTATGGCGCCGGATTGGGAGATGGAGCCACCCACCAGTTTTTCGATCTGCCAATGATCGTGGCGGGGAAGGGGCAGGGACAAATCAAACAAGGCCGCTTGATCAAGTGCAAGAGCGGCACGCTGAACTCCAACCTTTGGCTTACTCTGGCCAACCTGATGGGGTTGGAGATCGACAGTTTTTCCGACAGCACGGGCGTCATTTCGGACCTTTGGACCTGAGCAAATGTTCTCGCCAACATCATCTAGAAGGAAATTCCTCCTTGGCAACGGGGCTTTTTTGACCCTGCCGTTTTTCCCTTCGCTTGCGAAAACGACTAAAACCCCAAGACCTGCAAAGAAATTCGTTTTAATGTATTTGCCCAACGGTCTTGTCCGGCGTTGCTTCATTCCCGGCGAGGCGGAACGCACCTCGCCTGGATTCAAAACCGTCAAGGGATCCGAGAAATTTCGAGATAATAGTGATTCCGCTCCTCCCGGCGTTTACCCCTTGCCATTGACCCCGACGATGAAGCCCTTATCGAGCCATCTCGAAAACATCACCCTGATAACAGGGCTGGATCGGCCCTATAAGTCGGGTGGCGATGCTCACGAGCAAGGTGCTTCCTGTTATTTGAGCAGTGTTTCGCCCGAGGAGGCTTCGGAGAAAAAACTACGCTTTCTGCAAGGGCGCACTTTGGATCACGTAATCGGCGAAAAGCTCGGCCGTTGAACTCCTTTAAAAACCATGAAGGTCAGTTGCAACGGATTCACCCAGGGCAAGGAGTCGATGAGGTTCGACAACATTTCCTGGTATGGCGTTGATCAGTTTGCTCCATCGATCAAGGATCCTCAGGCTCTATACGACCGCTTGTTCCTGTCGGATGACGAGAGGTACAACGATCACCTGAACGAGGTTACCAGCTTGGTCATGGCCGATGCGAAGTCCCTTTCCATGAAACTGGGACGCAACGACAAGGATACTCTCGATGCATTCATGACCATGGTCCGGGATATTGAAATCAGGATGTCACGCCTTCGAAAACTTGTTGCAGAGGCAGGAATTGTTCGGCCGACCGACGAGGTGCTTCCCCGGGGGGAATACATCAAGTTGCAATGCGACCTTATGATCGCTGCCTTGCAAATGGGAATTACCAACGTGACCACGATGATGATCGGGCCGGAAAGATGGAATGCCTCCATGCTCTACGAAGGAGTTTTCGACAAACCGGTGGTCCATCATCCCATGTCACACAGTCAAAAAGGGGAGGGCTATGCGAAACTTCAGAAGATCGATCTTTTTCACATGGAAAAATACGCTTACGTGCTCTCGAGAATGAAGGGTGTGAAGGAGGCGGATGGAACCTCCTTGCTCGATAATTCGATTGTTGCTTGCGGAGTTGGTCTAGGTGATGGAGCCATTCACCAATATTTTGATTTGCCTCTTATGCTGGCAGGCAAGGCTCAAGGCACCCTGAAACACGGACGCCACCTGCAATGCAAGAATGGTACCCCGATCAGCAATGCATGGTTAACTATTGCTCGGGAATTGGGCGTTGAATTAGATCGATTCTCAAATAGTACAGGAACGATCTCAGGCCTAATGTCTTAAATTCGAATTGAAACTTATCACACTTTGCGAATTTGGATAAATCTTTATGTTTGAAATCAATATCAAGAGACGCGGAAGTCTTCTTTCATTTGCCTTTCTTTTGAGTGCAAGCAGTGCTATCGCGGCGCCAGATGAATTTAGCTCTTATCTTAAGCCCCTCTTTCAGCAAAACTGCGTAAAATGTCATGGGGGTGAGAAGACCAAGGGTAAGGTAAACCTAAAGGGACTCGAAGCGAAAGTTGATTTGCTTGGCAAGCCCGAGTTGATCAAGGAATTGATCGAGGTGATAGACTTCGCCGACATGCCCCCCGAGGACGAGGAACAGCTTTCGGACGAGGAACGCCGACGGACTGTCGGGATACTCAAGGACCTTATGCGTCTGGCCGTTGAGTCTGACCAGGCAGAGACACCAAGGATAAGTCGCCTGAACCGTTTTCAATACAACAATTCGATCAAAGATCTCTTTCGCCTCAATAAGGATGTGTTCGAGCTTCCCGAAAAGATAATGACTCGTCATCAGAACTATCTTTTCGGCAAAAATGAAAAAATGCCGGATCAGGTGCGGGTGGCGTGTCGTTCCCTCAAGCCATTCAAGGGTTTCCAGGAGGTTCGCTCTTTTCCCAAGGACTTGCGGGCTGCCCATGGTTTCGACAACCAGTCCGACAAGTTGACGCTTTCACCTCTTCTTCTGGACTCTTTTCTGAAGCTGAGCGTTTCCATTTTGGAAAGCCCGGATTTTAACGAAAAAACGGTTGGCGTTTGGAAGGAATTCTTTGCCGAACCCGAGAATCCCGATGGCAAGGAGGAAGAAATTCGAGTCCGCCTCAAACCCTTCCTTCGCTTGGGCTTTCGTTCCGCTGGGGAAGTGGCGG
>JACNJI010000180.1 GCA_014382645.1 Verrucomicrobiota bacterium
AGTTCCATCTGAAATTGGGCGGTGAGATCCACCGAGAACAGGAGCTTGAGAGCCGCAGATTCGTCTTTTTCAATTCGCTTGGAAATGTCTACTTCCTCCTCTCGTGACAGGAGGGGTACCTGACCCATTTGTTTCAAGTACATTCGGACGGGGTCGTCCAGCATGTCTCCCTGAGTGGTGCGGGCGTATTCCTCCTCCGACTCTTCCTGCTTTTTCTTGTATTTATCGACCTCAACGCCATCTAGGATTTTGACTTCCAGATTGTTTAGGATGGAAATTACATTTTGCAGTTCGTCGGGTTGGCTTGCAATCTCGGGCAGGGCTTTGTCGATATCCTTATAAGTAAGAAAACCCTGTTCGCGGGAATGATGAATCAGGTGATGGACCTTGTCCGTGATTGCATCGTCCAAAGGTTTTGGAGTGGGCACTTTACCCGAGACAGCATCCAATGCAGCTTTCGCCGTGGCTGCTGCACTTCCTGTTGTAGCCTTCCCCTTGTTCTCTTTGGTATTGGTGGCTTTTTTCGCTTTTCTGGCGACTGGTTTTTGGGCAATGCTTTTTTTCGTCCCGGCCGTTGCCACCAATGCGTTAGAAGAGGTCTTCTTGACTGTCGCTTTCTTTGCCGACGGTGGCTTTTCCGCGCCCGCTGGTGTCTTGAGACTCTTTGTGGTTTTTTTTGCGATCGGCACTTTTTTTGCCGGTGCCTTTTTCGCGGTTTCTTTGGTCGATGACATGGGCGGAATTATTATCGGTCTCGGATTGTTGGACAAAGGTTAGTTGTGGCGGCGATCTTCGTTGCGATCGTAGATTAGCAAGCTCAGCTCGAAGTTCGGTGCGTTTATCGATTTCGTCTGGATTCAGATTGGCGACTCGTTCCTTAATTTCATTTTCTTTTGCTTTGAAGAAACGATTAAAGAGAGCCTGAAGTGAGGTATTGCATGCCTTGTGAATGTCCACGGGGTCAACGTGAGCGGGTTTCTGAGATAGTATTTCGTAGGCGGTTTTTCGTTCGTCATCGTTCTCTAGTAGCTCATCCAAGGATGCTAGTCCATTACCATTATTCTCGCGTATTTCAGCTAGTGCCTTGGCGAGTATTGTTCCTGAAGGGTATGTGAGCTTGAGCCATTCCGGTTGGATCGCTTGTGCGAGAGGAATAGCAACTTCATTATGGTGCAAAACAAATAATAATAGATCATGCTCGGCAGTTGTCAACTTTTGGGAAGCATTTTTGGGATTTTTTTCAGATGAGGCTCTTTGACGGGAACCATACGAAGACGAGTTTTTTTTGCTTAGAAAGCGGGCAAATTCTTGTCGAGCGGAACCTTCTTCCAGTTTCATCAACCGAATGGCTTGAGCCAAGTATTCGTCTCGCGCCACGAGAGAATCCGTTTCGGCCACGATTTCAAAAATATGTTCCAATACTGTGTTCTTTTGGGTGGGCGTAGGTTCTTTCGTTTCGCCCAAGTACATGGATACGGCAAAGGCGATTCCACTGAGAGACTCGTCTTCGAGGTTTTTCAAACCTGCGAGACCTTCGGCGCGGAGCAAGTCGTCGGGGTCTCCTCCGGGAGGTAAAAGAAGAAAGCGGATGTCGAGAGCGCTTTTTACGCAGATTGGGAGGATTCGTAGGGCCGCCTTTCGCCCTGCTTCATCACCGTCGAGAAGGCAGTCAATGCCCGCCGGCCGATATCGTCGGAGGAGATGGGCCTGGCCATCCGTGAAGGCTGTTCCTTGAGGGGCTACGACGTTTTTCACCCCTTGCTCCCAGCACCGAATGGCGTCGAGTTGACCTTCGACCAGCAAAAAACGTTTATTTTCGTCAATGTGGCGTCTCGCCTTGTCGAGATTGAAGAGTAGATTCCCTTTCCTGAAGATCGGAGTTTCGGGAGAGTTTATGTATTTTGCCTCGCGGGCAGGATCATTTTCCGGCGCGACAGATAATTGACGGGCTGTAAAAGCGACGACGCGCTCTTGGGTGTCCCGAATGGGGATCATAAGCCGACCGCGGAAGCGAGTCAGGAAATCCGGTCGTCCTTTGCGGTCGAAAAATAGCCCGCTTTTGTCTAAGACTTCCTGAGGGATTCCTTTTTCCGTGAAAAGGCGAAGAAGACCGGATGAGTCAGGGGGAGCGTAACCGATCCCGAACTCCTTGGCTACTTCATCGGGGAAGTGCCGTTCCTGCGTCCAGTACTTCCGTATGAAGTGCCCTCCCTCGTTGTCGTCCCAAAATTTTTCGCGATACCAAGACATGGCCAACTCGTGAATGTCGAAAAGGGCTTTTCGATGAGAAAGCGACTGTACGGAAGGACTTCCGTGTGCAGACTCTTCGTAACGGAGGTTTATGTTGAAGCGAGTCGCGAGAAACTCGACGGCTTCCTGAAATTCCAAGTTCTCCACTTTTTGAATGAAGCTTATGGCGTCTCCTGCCTCACCACTGCTGAAGCATTTGTAAAAGCCTTTGTCCGGATGAACGGAGAAAGAAGGTGTCTTTTCTTGGTTAAAAGGGCTGAGTCCTTTCCAGTCTGCACCGGATCGCTTTAGGCTCACATAAGGGGCCACGACGTCGTGCAGATCTATTCGAGCCTTGAGCTCGGCGACGAAATCACGGTGTAGTCTTGGCATCGGGTAAGTCTCAGGACGAGGTCACGAAAATCTTTGTACGCTTCAAGGATTCAGAGGTAGACTTCGCAATTCCCGCTCGGCTTCGGGGCGCAACGGATTGTCCGGAGGTGCCAATGCCAAAAGTTTTCGATAGAGGATGGCGGCCGTGGCAGGTTTGTTTTCCGCGATATGATAACGGCGAGCAAGTTGCCACAGAATTTCGATGGACTCGGGAAAACGTTCGTGAGCTTTTTCCAGCTCTTCGAGATAGCGTTGTCCCGCGAGTGTCTCACGAGCGATGCGAAGGTAGTCCATGTGGTATCCCAGATCTTCGGGTGCATGGCGCGTTGCTTCCAAGGATTTCATTTCGGCCTCGTTGCCTTCACCTAGAAGAAAGTGGGCTTGGGAAGCCATATGCCATGCCGCAGCATTTTTCGGGTTTTCCCTGATGGCTCTGCGTGTGAAAAGCAAAGCACTTCGGAAGTTCTTTTCGAGCATGGCCAACTCCGCTTGATCCAGAAAACTTTTCTCTGCAGGTTTCGAATTATTTGGAGGACTTGAAAATATGTCGGCGAGGGAAAGAGTGGTGGTGGTTTCATTATCCTGAAATGAGGTCTGCGAGGCGTTGCTCTCGATTGAGAATGGAGAACCCGGAGGTTTTTCTACGATCTCGAGAGTGCGGGGGGGGAGCTTGGATCCCCCGACCACCGGCTCAGCCTTAATTGGAGCTAGTAAGGCAGCGGCCAATTGCGAAGCGGTTTTCCCCGCGGTCGCGTAATCTCTCTGAAAGAAGTCCAGGCGGCGGCGACGTTTCAATAAATCGGCGGCTATTTTTGCGTGTTCGCTCTTGTCCAGAGAACCCGGATGTGTCTTTTCCATCGCCAGTATCAAGGTTTCGGCCGAGTTCTCGTCCTTTAGGCTAAGCCTGATTTTAAGTAACCCGAGGTAGGGGAGTGGCGATTGATTCGGAGCTTTTTTTTCAGCGGACCGGAACCAGTGCTCGGCTTGAGGGTACATTCCCTTTGCCAAAAACAACTGAGCTACGGCCATTGCGTCTGCCGTTTCCGCCTTGTCGGATGCTTGTAGGAAAGCATCCAGAGCCTTGCTTTTTTTTCCTAGTCGGTGGAGCACACGGGCGTATTTCAGATTGGCAAAAGTGTCATCAGGATGCTTTTGAATGTAGGTGGCATAAGCCTTTTCCGCGGATTCGTCGTCTTCTGCAAGCTCGTGAGCTTGCCCGGTTTCGGATAAAATGTTCGTTGCTCCACCCAGCGAGAAAGCCTGTTCAAGGCGAAAGGCCGCGAGGGCGTATTCCTCGGCGTCGAGTAAAGTGCGACCGAGCATGGTAATGATCTCAGGGGATTCTGGATGTCGATCATTCAGTTTACGTAGGATCGCCAGGGCTTCGTCTGTTTTACCTTCGATGCGTTTCTGTATTGCCTCGCTTAGGTCGGGCGGGTTTTGCTTGTCTGGTTCCCTGGGTGGAGAGACTTGTATCGGGTCGTCCGAACAACCGCCCGTGATCACTATCGAGACCACCATAGCGGAGAACCTTATCATACAAAGCGGAAATTGCATTAAAACTTCTATTCTCAACAGGACGTGAAACGTCAAGCCATGCTCGCGGTTGCAACCATGTTTTCTCTGAGCTTCGGAGTTTCCTTCTCCGTTGATTTCCCTGGTGAGCCTTTTTTTTCAAAGGACCGAACCAAGCCATTGTTTCGGGAGAAGGGCCTTGTGACTTTCCGATGTTCACTGGGGAAACCTGAAAGTTATGCTCGTTCCGTCCGCTCTCTCATTCTTTTCAATGAGCTGAAAGGCGGGGTGCAATTACAGCCCGATCGTCAATCCAAAGTCGGAATCAAACTTTCTACCCATTTTGCTCCGGGTTTGGCCACGTCCCGACCTTTGGTGGATGCGTTGCTTGATTTGCTCAAGGCTCGAGGGTTTGCTCCCGAATCAGTGTTCCTCTTGGATCTTGAATCAAGAGGCCTTCGTCGTTCAGGTTTCCTGCCACCCCGCAGCAAGGGAGGCAATCGCTATCGTGGGCATCCTGTGGTTGCCCTCGATTCGCGAACCTATTTTGACGAAAGGTGGTTCCACGACAGTCCTATGCCGCCCTCCACTGACTATCGTGCTCGCCTGAGCCTTCGGTACCCGCGTGACCGTGAAGTCCGCTTGCGCGAGGAGCGCCGCAGTTACCTGCCGGCCCCTCTTTTTCTTGAGGATGCCTTCTGGATCAACCTGCCTGTAGCTATCGACAGTCGTTCGTTGGGCATTGATGCCGCTGTTGGAAATGCTTCCTTGCACGCGGTAGACAACAACTCTCGCTTCCTAGGTCGCTCCACCACGGCTCCCTCGGCGGCGACTGAAATACTCGCCATACCCGAGTATTGGGAGAAGCACCTTTTTTCGATTCTCGACCTCTCCCGCTTTCAGTATGCGGGCGGTAGCAAGTTCGACGCTCAGTTCCTCGGTGGCGAACAGACTCTAATGCTTAGCGAAAACCCCTTGTCGGTGGATTACTTTGCCATGGAAGCTTTGAGCAAGGCTCGTACTGCCGAAGGTTTTGACCTTAGAGACAGGGAAAAAGCTCCGTTGTTTCGTTTCGGAGAAGATTTGGGCCTAGCTCGAAAAGGTGAAGCCCGGCTCGTGAACCTGCCCTAGCTTTCGAAGGTTTCCCTTAGGTAGGCGAGGCTTTTAGTCGCTATGGTTTCGGGGTCCGGAGAATAGTCGAAGACCTCAACCGAAACATAGCCATCGTATCCGCTTTCCCTGAGAGCTCCGGCAATCGGCTCGAACTTGACCTCGCCAAAACCGGGTCCCCGCAGGTTCGGATCATTTGCATGAAAGTGTGCGGTGTGATCGCGACTTTCACGAATAATGTCCGGAATCGACTTTGTTTCGTCGCTCATGGCCTTTACGTCAAGGTGTAGGCGAAACGCTTCATGGTCTACTTTTTCTATGAGACGTATCGTCTCTGCAGCCGTGTTCAGAAAGTTCGTTTCCGCTCTGCCCAGAGGCTCCATCGCGATTGTAACGCCTAATGAGCCGGCCGTTTCAGCTATTTCGCCCACTTTCAACGAGGTTTCCAGTTGTTCCAGAGTCAGCACTTGCTTGGGCGGCGTAAGCTCAAGAGGCTTCACGGCCTTGCGGGTTTTTTCCTCCAGACGCTGCTCGATAACAGGCTTTTTCGGCGGTGGCTTGGGGACGTCTACCCAATCGACGTCGCGTACCATCCATTCGTCGCCGCGAACATATTCCGATAACGGAAGGAGGCCGAACAAAAGCAAGGTGGCGACTACGGCAAGGCCAAGGCTACGGACTGAAAAAGCTATTTCGGCCTTTTCTTTCGGGAGGCTTTCTTGATTTGTTTTCTTGGGCGAAGCACTCATCGGTTGATGGTTGGTGTTATCGCCGACAGTTTTACGGTTTTGGCACCTGCAAGCATGGCTTGATCCATTACCCGTGTGGCCAGTCCCGCCTTGGACCCTTGTTCGACCAACAGGATGACCGGTTTGGCTTTTTTTGCCGATGCCGCCCTCACCGCGGGGATGACGCCCGCGAGGCCTATCTCGGCGTCTCCGTTGAGGATTCGTCCCTCGGCAGTCAATTGAAAGGTGAGAGGTGGTTCCAGTTTGCGAGTGGGGTCTGCCGTGTCTCGGTGTTTTGGGGTGAGCCCGATTTCATTCACGAACGAGGTGGCCACGATGAAAAAGATCAGGAGGATGAAGACCATGTCGATAAGCGGGGAAACGTTTATCTCCACGGAATCGGCGGTGAAACTGGTGAACCTTCTTTTCATCTTGGCTTTCTCGTGGCTATGGAAACGGTGGCTCCCGCCTTCTTGCCTTCTCGAGCCACTTCGGCGAGCCTGCTGGCATCCGCATCCTGGTCGACCTGAATGATTACGGGAGCATCCACTTCTCGCCTTAGGGCTTCCACCAGGGGGCGAACCTGATCGATGGCGATTTTATCTCCTGCATAATGGAGGGAGTTGTCTGCTGTTAGGGCGAATAGGATGGCGTTCTTTTGCAAGGACTCGGCAGTCACGGTTCGAGGGCGAACCACTTCCTCCCCAGGAACCTTCACGAAGGACGCGGAAATGATGAAAAAGATCAGCAAAATGAAGACCACATCGATGAGCGGGGAGACGTTGATGGACTCCGTTTCTTTCTCCTTGAGCAGGCGTCGACGGAGCTTCATCGAGTTTCCTTGACTGGGTGACAAGCCTGCAGGGCATGGCTTTCCACGCGGCGAAGGAGGTATAGCCATTCGTGTCTTCGGCGGCTTACCAAGTGTGCAAGAGCGAACGCGGGAATGGCTATCAGCAAGCCTGCTTGCGTGGTGACAAGGGCTTCGGAAATGCCACTTGCGACGAGATCCATCTTGCGGCCGATTTGTCGGCTCAGGCCATCAAAGGTGAGCAGCATGCCGTTTACCGTGCCGAGTAGACCAAGCAACGGAGCCGCCGAGGTGAGCACGAGCAGAAAGCGAATGCGTCGCCCAAGAAAAGAAGCGTCCGTTGCACGCGTTTCCTCAAACCTCCGCCGGGTTTCGTGGGTGTCGCCTTTTGCCTCGAGGCAATAATAGAGGATCGAACGTAGGCGGCCCTTGGCCTTTTCCGGCTGTGCAGTCACTCGAGAGATTTCCTTGGCATCCTTTCGCGAAGGCAGCATGTCCCGCAGGCGAAACCAGAGGTCGAACCCCACATAATAGGCATAGAGGGAAAGCGCTGCAAGAACGGGCATCAATGATCCCCCCTTTTCCCATACGTCTACAAACTGCTGCCAAAAACTTGGTGAGAGGTTCATGGCGATTCCGTTTCCTCTTCGATCTTCTCGACACTTGGCTCGTCGCCGTTTCCGTTGGCGGCGAGATTCACCAATCGAGAGGCGAATGTTTCCATTTTGGCGACTAATCCCTGGAGCCTTCGCGAGAGTAGGGCGTGCACGATCAGGGAGGGAATCGCCGTTATGAGACCAAACTTGGTGGTGACCAAGGCTTCCGATATGCCACGAGCCAATTCGCTGCTCTCGGGGTTTGCGAAGTTGGTGATCTGGCGAAAAACATCTATCATTCCCGTGACGGTGCCGAGCAGTCCCAGCAAGGGCGCGGTGGCCGCGGTGACCGCAATCAAGGGCAAGGCCTTTTCCAAACGCATCTGGGCATCAATGATTCGCTCGTATAGAATTTCCTCCAATATTTCGGCCTTTCTGCCCATGTTTTCCTTTGCCGCGATCCGTAACTGTTCGAAGGGCCCCGTAAAGGATCCCTTCAGAGATGCGGCTCGGGTGGGTGCCCTTACGCGCACAATTTGAATGGCTTTGAAAAAAGCAATGATTACCGACACGCCCGCGAAGACCAGTATGGGGTATATCCAAATGCCTCCCTTCCCGAGTTCCTCGAGCAGCGTCGGTTCGCCCGTTTTCATGACCAAGGCCTTGCCGCGGGTGGGGTCGAGGGGGAGTATGATCTCGGATCCCGAGTTGCCTGTAAGCGCCAATTGAACGACCGATGCGATTTCCTCGGGAGTGGTTAGAAGGCGGGCGGGGGGGACGTTTCTTGCGAGCGCCGGGGTGATGTATCCCTCGTCTCCTTCGTCTCCTCGTTGCGGTTTTTCCACGATCCCCGAGGCCCCTCCGGGTTCGGCGAAAAAAGTGAGTGGGCCTAAAGTGATAAAGGTACCCGACTTTCTTGCTCCCTCGGGTGGCACGATGGCTTCGCCTTCGACCATTTGTCCGCCGAAGGATGCCTGCAGGGCTTTCAAGGACAGGCGAGTAGCACGAATCTCTGCGGCGAGGTCTTCCGCAACCGAAGAAGTGGCGGCCGGGATGGTTAGTGTCTTGGCAAGAGGTTCTGCTAATTGGGCTTTTTGAGGATTCGGCAGACCGTTACGCCAACTACGGACATAGTCGCGTAACAAACCGAGGTTCGCTCCCAGATCAGTTTCCGCTTCTTCCACTTCCCGTTGCAATTCGAGAAGACCTGCATCGCGGTTGTCCCGCAGACGAAGCCTGCGGTCGAATTCCTCGCGTTTTGAGTGGGCATCTCGTTCCAAGGCGTTTAACTCGCGAACGAGCGGAAGTTTTTCTTTTTCCACTTGTTGCCGCAGTTCAGCGAGGCGTTTCAATGCACCGTCCAGGTCACGTTTGGCTTCTGCTCGAACATCGGTGATGTTCACGCCGAAAGCAGCATTTGCCGAAAGCAAAAAAACTATCGCGAAGGCGAAGCGTTTCATCTCGGCGCCTCCGAGCTGCTTGGCTTCAAGGCAGGTATTGGCAGACGAAGAAAGGCCGGCAATGCTCTCTTGTTGCGAATCGCGACGCCTCGGCGAATCTCTTCGGAGAGCTTGTCCTTTCGCTCCCATTGCCAACCCCTTTGGCTCGGTGTCCCGTAACCGGCAACCGTACCCGATTCATTGACGAAGTAGGCGATGGACATCCCAAAGTAGAGGATGTGGAATTCTCTAGATTGTCCGTCGTCTAGCCTGAATTCCTGTCGTTCCAAGTTTACCGACTCATTAAAGACATGAGCGGCTTGTAGGATGGTTACGCAAGTTTCCAGTCGATCTCGCAGAGGGAGGGCGTTTCGCTTGTCGGCATTTGTTAGCTTTTCCTGGTACGACGACAACCTCTCTAGCATGGGGGTAGGGAACGCATCCATGGACAGGAGTAGCTCGCGTTCGATTTGAACAAGACCTGCCTTTAGCTCTTCGGCGGCTTTCTCGGCAGACAGCTTACGTTCGTTCAGCTCGGTTCGTTGTCGAGATATTCCCACTGCCTCCTCCGCCGATTTGGCAAGGTTCGTATCCAATTGCACGATTTCCGCTCGAAGGGCGACCGTTAGGTCTTTCAGCACCGCCTTGTCCGTTTTCCAACCTGAATCCTCCTCGGAGATCAGTTTTTCTGCATCCACCCACTCCTCGAGCATTTTGCGAGTCTCCTTGAGCGTGGTCTGGGCCGAAGCAAACGAGCATGCACAAGCCAAGGCCAATATGGTGAAACGATTTTTGAATAGGGTCATTGCCAGCAAGCTTCGAATCGGAATCGAGTAAGTGGTGAGTGAAAACTTTTGCGATTTCCTCCTCTCTGGTCAAGGCTTTTGAGACTCAATCTCAATCTGATTTGTGCCGCGATTCAGCCTTTGAAGGGAGCCGTATCTCAAGTTCCAAGTTTCTTTCGCAGTATCTCGTCGACCACCTTCGGGTTGGCTTGGCCGCGGGTAGCCTTCATGACGTAGCCTTTCAATGCGTTGATGGCCCCTTCCTTCCCTGAGCGAAACTTTTCCGTGGCATCGGGATCGTTTTCAATGGCTTGTTCGCAGAGAGCTTCCAGTTCACCGGAATCGGAGGTTTGCTTGAGGCCTTTCTCCTCGACTATGCTGGCGGGCATCTTACCAGTGGAGAAAACCTCGGGGAAAATTTCCTTGGCGATATTGCTCGATATGGAACCATCCTCGACCAAGGCGACGAGTTCGGCGAGATGAGCCGGAGTGATCTTGGCCTCCTCCAGAGGGAGCGAACCGTTTTCTCCCGCCGTCGACAGTTCTCGCAAAAGATCGTTTACCACCCAGTTGGCCGCTTTCTTTGGTTGTCTGCACAGTCGGGCGGTTTCTTCGTAGAATTCACAGAGAGGTTTGTCGGGGCAAAGGGCGGAGGTTACGGAGTAGGGGAGCCCGTCTTCTTTTTGGTAGCGCCGTTGTTTGTCGAAGGGCATTTCGGGGACGTCCTTCTTCAGGCGCTCGATCCACTCTTCATCCACTCGGACGGGCATAAGGTCGGGATCCGGGAAATAGCGATAGTCGTGGGCCATTTCCTTTGTTCGCATGGGAGTAGTGTGGCGATGCTCGGGGTTCCATCGCCGCGTTTCTTGGATGATGGTTCCTCCCTCGAGCAGGACGGATGTTTGCCTCTTGATTTCGTACTCCACTCCGTTCCGGACGCCCGAAATGGTATTTAGGTTCTTGAGCTCCACCTTGGTGCCCAGAGTTTCGGTGCCGACGGGTCTAATGCTAATGTTGGCATCCCATCGCAACTGCCCCTTCTCCCTGGCGCAGTCGGAAATGCCGGATGAGACCAAACAGGCTCTAATATCGTGCACGCAGGCAAACACCTCTTCGGGGGAGAATAGGTGTGGCTCGGAGACGATGGAC
>JACNJI010000297.1 GCA_014382645.1 Verrucomicrobiota bacterium
TCGACCGGTGAATATTATTTTCGTACGATCAAGCCCGAACCCTATCCTGGACGAGCTCCTCACATTCATGTCGCAGTGAAAACGAGAGGACATAAGAAATTCACTACTCAATGCTACGTCAAAGGTGATCCGAGAAACGCCAAGGACTTTATCTTTAAAAGCCTTCGCGATGCGAAGGTGAAGGCTTCGGTGGAAGTTGACCTCAAGAACATTGCCGGATCCAAGATCGACGAAGTTGCTGGTCGCTTCGACATTGTTCTCGGTTACACTCCCGAGGGGTAACTCGGACAGAGTCGGAACTCTCCATTTCCTTTGGAAAAAGACCGTATACCGTAGACCATCTGACTGTGCTGAGGGCGGCCAAATCTTACCCGAAATCACTTTCGGTTATTGGAGTAATCTGCAAGGTCTGCTGGGATGTTCGGTGAATCGGGGAAGTCTGCTGTGGAGATCAGCAAACTTGCACATGGAATAATGAAGAGTGAGGCAAGCCTAGCGTAGAGTTTAGTTTCATTCCAGCTTGGTCCAAGCAACTTCACTTCTTCTTCGTATTGTCCTTTTTTCTCTTTGGCTCACCCGGTAACTTGGTGCTAGTTATGGTGCGGATTCCCTTGTAACCGGAAAGCGCCTTGGCCAATTTTCGGTAGGCGATGGAGTCGCTTTCTTTGAGCGCATGTTGGGACAAAGGATGTTTTTCCAATTGGTCTTTCGAGAGATCGTAGAACTTCCCGTCACCATAGAGCTTGTAGCGCTGGTCGCGGGTGAATTCCTGTCCTTTGGGTCCACCGTTACGAGCGTACCATAAGTATATCCAATCCCGCTGTTCGTAGCTGGAACCTGTGAGGAGAGGGTAAATGCTACGACCATCGATCTTCAGGTTCGGCGGTATTTCATATCCTGCTGTATCGCACAGGGTAGGGAGGATATCGGAGAAATCTATGATTTCCTGCCTGACTTGGCCGGACTTTATCGTGCCCGGCCAGTTAGCGATGAAGGGAACGCGGTTGCCGGCGTCCGGCATCGAACCCTTGCCGCCCTTGACGATCGTTCCATCTTTCATTTTGGAGGTAATGCCTGTGTAGGTGCCATTGTCACAGGTGAAAATAACGAGAGTGTTTTCCCGTATTCCGAGATCATCGATCTTGGTGACTAGCTTCTTTACGATTTTATCCACATAGGTCACCATGTCCTGAAAGTGAGGTTTGTTCCATTTGTTCTTTGGCCATTCCTTGGTTTCCTTGGGGTCCCAATCCTTGCTGTCGGGTGTCGGCTGAAAGGGCCAGTGGGGAAGGATCATGGGGTAATAGGCGAGGAACGGGCCTTCCTTATTCCGTTCCATGAAGTCACAAAGATAATCGCTAACGAGATCGGGACCATACTCTCCTTTATCGTAATTAAATTCTTTTCCATTTGTTTCCAGTCCGGGGTTCGGATAACGGCTCGGGCGGCGAGTTAGTTGCCAAAGGGAATATTCGTCGAATCCAAACTTGTTCGGTCCCTCGAAACCGCCTTCCAATTGCCATTTTCCAGCGATGCATGTCTTGTAACCAGCCTTCTTTACGAGGTTGCCGAAGGTGGTGGCTCGTGGATCGAGAAGAGCGAATCTGACATAGTTGCGGGCATTCGATATGCCGGTCATGATTTTTACGCGACTTGGTGTGCAAATGGGCTGAGAGTGGGCGTGTTCGAATCGCATGCCCCCTTGGGCGAGATTATCGAGGAAAGGCGTATTGTAGTCTGCTCCACCATTGGCTCCGAGACATTCGTAGCCCATATCGTCGGCCATAATGAGAACGATGTTCGGTTGTTTCTTGGCAGAACCGAAGCAGGGCATGAGTAAAATAAATACGAGCAGTACTGTTTTGAGCTTCATATTTATTCGTGATCTCGGGAATCCTCCCGAGGTGCAGAATGCACCCATGCGGCTGTGGTTTAAGGAGTGGTAATACGGAGGCGAAGGAAATTACGACCACCGGAAGGAAGAGGTGCATCGGTTTCGAAGACTATGCGTTCCATTTCACCACCTAAATCGACTCTGCGTGGGGACGACTTGAATCCAGAACTAGTCCATGTTCGTAAATCAGTACTTTTTTCGATATGGTATTGGAAATTTTCATCAGTAGTCTCTAGGGGCGACTTGAATCTAACGATGGAGATAGCTTGATTACTGGTGTTCAACTGGCCACGAAATGGTAAGTCTTTCCAGTTGTCAGGACCAAGAGAATCCGAACCAATGGCTCGCTCGAATAGATTACTGAAGCCGTCCCCATCGGAATCGCTGTAATCCTCATCGAAAACCTTCTTCGCCTCCACTTCGGATAGACCTTCGCGAGCTATTAGTCGTCGTACGAATCGTTCCCTCGTGCCATCGTAACGTACATCTCCTCGCCGAAAGTCAATCCATGCCTTTTGGGTTGGCTTGACAACTGTCAGCAAACGGGTCGCGGGAGGGGCTGGAACGAACTGGTCATTCCCCGGGGCAGTGATGCTAAGTTCAACAGTTCCAATTCCTACGGGAACAACGCGATGTCCGTCCACTACCCTGACACGAGTGGAATTGGAACTGGTTATTTGCAAGGGTATTCCCCCGCTCGAAGAGACCCCTTGAAGAATAAAGGCCCGATGGTTCATGGGCATATCTCGCACACCACCTTTTTCACCCGTATTTGGAAATCGTATTTCCTGTCTTTGTTTTGTCGTCACTTGGAAGACATGATTTACGGGTGTGGCGGCATGCACGTAAGCACTCCCACTTTGATTTGCAGTGATACTTATCTCTCCGGCAATTCCATCAAGAGTTACGACACCAGATGAGTCGACTGAAGCATGGCCGTATTCAACTGTGAAAATAACCGGCAGACTGAAAACTGGATGATGTTCGCCGGAAGAAATTGCGCTCGCGATCAATTGGAATGGTGGGTCGTCCCTAGTCTTTTCTACGACTATGGGCACGAATGTGATATTTTGATCGTCCTTGGTGACTGGTGGAATTACATGCAATTGCAAGCTAACCGGATGAGCTGGGTCATAACGGTCGTCGCCGACTTGCATGGCGGTGATGGTCGTGGTGCCCGCATCTATAACGGTCACGAGAGTACCGGAAATTACAGCAACATTCGGATTCGAAGAGACATAGGATACCGGAAGGCCTGAAGATGCGAAGGCGGTGAGAGGGAATGAAGAATCACCAACGGCCTTCTCCACCAAGGGAGGGAAAGTGATCGTTTGAGAACCTCCGAAGGTTGGCGGGGTCGAACGGAATGGATGAATGGAAGAGAGTGAGTCGGTGATTCCCCATTTGTGGGCAAGGTAGCCCTCGATCTTTTGACGGTTTACGGAATTTACATCCTGATTATAGATTAGGGCTTCGGCGATTTCGCCAGTAAATCCGTTGCCGACCTTGTCTAATGCTTGTACTTCCCCATTAACTCCACCTGCCTCAATTACTTCACCATCGATCCACAGGGATTGGCTACCGGGAGTTACCCGCAGAGCATTGACGGACCAACTCGAACTGCTGATGTTCGATTTGAGATTTACGCCTGCGGTTTCTCGATGAAGACCAAAATAACCGTAAGCGTCGGTGGTGCTAATATCTCCACCCAGAACTTTAGACGACCCGATGCCGTTTTGTTTGTGGACTAGGAAAATGACACGAGCTGCCGGAACTTCATTGTCTATGTCAAAGGATTCGCTCTGATCAAATCTCACGACTGCTTTTTCATTGAGAGTATTGGGCTGCCAGACAGGCATGTTGTTCGAGTTGCCTTGGATGGGATTGTTAGTGTTTCCGGATTTGTCGCCCCAAAGACTGATTTTGTTGCCCGGAAGGAAGTCGGTAGGCTCGTCGCGATATTGATCACCATTGACGTCGTTGCCGTCGAACCAGAGTTTCAGTCCGGGAGCTGAATCACTGAAAAGATTACCGTAACCTATGGTAAAGGATTGGGTCACGGAGGTTGCCATTTCATATCGGTTGTCTCCTGTTTGCAATGCAGTGAGAGTCGCGACTCCAGGTCCATGTACGCTTGCAGTATTTCCTGCCACCGTGGCAAGTGCCGGGTCGGATGTGGTAAATGACACGGGGAGCCCCGAGCTGGAATATGCGGAAATAGTAAAGGGGAAGTCGCCGACGGAGTGATCATGAATCGCCTCAAAAGTGATGGTTTGAGGAACTTTCCAGACCGTCATGTAATTGTCCACGGGCAACGCAGATTCATAATCATCATTTCCAGCTTGTCGTGCTGTTGTTTTTGTTGTGCCCGCGCTTATTAGTCCCACTTTTTCTTATTCTCCCACCGTTTCCTCTTGAATTTAACCAATTGTCGAATCTCCGAGTGCAGAGTCATACACACGAAGGTCATCCACCTTCCCGGACATTGAAGCTAAAGCATCTCCGACATACAGAGCTGATAGTCTGCTTGCTAGGTTGATGCCGCTTATAGCAACCCCAGTAAGTTCGCTTGATTTGTTGCCGTCTGCATATAGAAGAAGGGATCCATTTGCATCCTTACTGTAAACTAGTGCAAGGTGAGTCCATTTGTCGTTGGTTAGGATGGGGGTCGAGGAGGATATTTTTACAGTACTGGCATTTCCATCTTGGTGGAAAGTTGCCGTAACGAAACCATCCGTGGCATTTTGCTCTATCCGAAAAACTTGCATCGGGACAATATTGTCCTTGGACAGAATTACCGCCCCATCGGTAGAAGTATCTTCAGGTTTAACCCACAAACTGATGGTGAATTCTTCTTTTAGAGGAACACCACCGAGGTGAACGTATCCGTTTGGCGTTCCCAAGGAAATCGCGTTGTCGAACTTGCCTTTAGTCCATGCTTTGCCGTTTCCGGTACTAACAAGGTTCACAAGAGTGCCATTGTAATTACCGCGTTCGTCTTTAGCGGAGTTGTAAAGATTTTCATCAAACTTCCAATAGGCTATCAGGTTGTCTTGCGCAGTGACTCGAAGTCGGGCGATATTTGTATCTTCTATTTGGTACAGGAGTGGAAGTAGAGTGGCATTCCCATCTTCATCGAATGAATTTCCGAGTAACTGGAATGGGAGAGAGTCGGCGGCTACATTTGTCAAATTCTGATCAAAGATGAGAATTTGTGACTTCTTGTCGCTTACGGTAAGCACTCCGCTCAAGTAGGTGAAGAAATAATTGGAGGCATTAACTTCCTCAGGTATGATTTTATAAGCTCCAGCAGGACTGCCGACATTCGCAATGGTGGTTATATCCACCGGACTTAAGAGTGAACTATTGTTCTCTCCGTTAACGAAACCAGTAAGATCATAGGTGAGGTCTGGATTGGGTTCGCCGGTTTTACGAAATTGGTTATGTGCCTTGATTACGAGTTCCGCCTTACCTATTTGAATCCGTCGCAAAACATTTTTGGCGGGATACCAGTTTTCATTTCCTGCTTGTGAAACCCTGATGCCTACCATGCCGGGTCCTTTGATGCTCAAGCGACTCCCATTGAGGTCTACTGCTTGCGAACCGGATACTATTTCAAATGAAACCGGCAAGCCTGATGTTGCGGATGCATTTAAATCAATGGGAGGGGCTCCATATCGCAAACCCGCAAGAGTTTGCTGAAATGAAATGCTTTGTCTCCCTCGAAGCACTTCTAAATTTATGGTTCCCGTGTCTATTCCGGAGGGGTTTCCCACGGTTACTTGAACATTGAAAGAACCAGTAGCTTCGGGTCTTCCGGAAATGATCCCAGTGGCGTAGTCAACGGCAAGCCCTTGGGGCAGGTTGGTAGCGTTGAAATCGGTGGGACCTTTTGTGGCCGTGATTTGATAAGAGTAGTCCATTCCATATCTAGCAACCAGTGCGGAATCTCGTAGATTGTAAACTGCATCAAGTTCTTCGATGGTAAGAGCTCGGTTGAATACTCTGAAATCGTCGAATACACCATCGGTCATTGGAGATTGAGAAGGCATGCCGCCAATATAGAGGCTATTGTCAGTACCTTCCCAATCCAGAATGCCGGAAGTAGGCACTGCTGTGGTAGCCTCCGCAGCATTGAGGAATAGCCTAAGTTTTGTTCCATCGTAACTGAGGGCATAATGATACCATTCATCCAATGCGAAGGGTGTCCAATCCGTGCTTTTCCAACTTCCTTGCGTTAGAGCGGGTCCAATGAACGCTCGACCTCTTACGAAACCGTCAAGAGCTTCTACTCGGAATTGTCCGCTTCTCAAAAGGTGGGCATTCAAGTCGGAGGTTTTAGCCCAAAAGGTGACGGCGAAAGAAGCTGAAAGTCCGAATGCGGTCTGAGACTCGATAGTGGCTACGTCATTCACCCCATCGAATTTTACGCCAAGACCTTCCCTGCCAGCTTGTCTAGCTTCCACGGGATCTTCGAAATTGAGAAGCGTACCCGTTTTACCATTGCCCGAGGCATCTGTCAGAATCGTGCCGTTGTTCTCATCGAAGCTCCAGTGAGCCAAGGGCATGATGGGCAACTGAATCTTCGGTCGATTGTCGAATGAAGGAGGACCGTCTTGATACGGATGCCCTCCGAAATCTCCGTTCCCGCTACCGTACAGTTCGGATACGTCCAAGGTGGTCAGTGCTCGAGAATATATTCGAAGTTCGTCCAGCTTTTCGGTGAATCGTTCATCGCCCGCTTCGAAATTTCCTATCACGCCAACATTGTTCTTGGCTACTAGACTACTTTCTCCAACGAGATTTCCGTCGATGTAAAAGACAGTCTTGGCGTTGTCGACGTCACCCACGGCAACGAGATGATGCCAGCCAGTCGAGAGGGTGTTGGCAGTGAAGCCCGAACCGGTAAAGCCGTTGAGTGTATTATATACTCCAAGCTGACGATCGCCTGCTGCGTCAAACACTACATGGCGATCGTTTGAAGTCGCGGCAACCAACGTATGCTGCAGGAGGGTTCCGGTATCTGTCAGAGGTGCGGTGAACCATGCTGAAACAGTCCAGTTTGATCCCATCGGAACTTCGTTTACCCCCAGCGAAATATTTGAATTACCTCCGGGAACTCGGATGCCGGAACCGAACTGGCCGGAAACCTGCAAGTCGGCATCGGCAATGTTAATTAAGGTGCCTTGTCGGTTTTTTGGGGAACTGTCATATACATTGGAACCATCCACTTCTTCGAAGTTGAAGTAAAGCTCGAGATCTTGCTTTACCTTGTAAGAATTGCCGACGAGATCATCCGTAACTTCCCATTTGTGGGCAAGGTAACCTTCAACCATCTGAACTTCAGCCTCCGGCAAAAAACGATCGAATACGAGGATCTCCGCAATGTCGCCAATGAATTGTCCATAACCTGTGGCAGGATCATTCCCGACGGACACTCGATCGATGTTTGTAGATTCGTTGTTGTATGAAGCTAAACGCGAGCCAGGTTTGACATCCAGAGTCCAACCCGAGGAACCATCGTCGGCACCTATTGCCACTCCTCCCCCTTTAGCCACCGCGAACGCATGAACGCCTCCGACTTCAGCACGAAGGGTGCCGACGTTTAAATATTCGCCTGAAGCAAAACGCACAGCTGGGCGCCCATCAAAGGATGATGTAATGTAAATGGGGCGGAAACCACCCACTGTTTGAGTTGCATTTTGCCCGCTCTTTGACTTGTCCGTCCACTTGCCGATCGGTTGGTCGGGGAGGATGTTGTCCGATTCTCCGTCCCCATCGATATCATTCGCATCCAGCCAAAACACCAACCCGTCCAAGGTATACTTTGTAAGCCGAGAGTCACTCGCGGTGAAGAACTTATGCAAGGGTGACCAATAGCTGCCGCCAATGTTTTCTGCATGAGCTCGGAAGAAGTAACGCTTGTCGGCTTCGAGATTGCTGAGTTCTGTCGAAACGGGTCCCAGTCCAACGGGTTGTCCTTCGTTGATGACGGCGACCTGATCCCAATTTGCCGAGTTGTTGGCGTCGACTGTAAGATTCTCTACGCCATTTGTCTCGCCCCAGTAAATTTTAACTACCGGATCGTCTCCACCTTCATTATTAACTTCGTAGACACGAGTTATACCTGTAAATGGATTGGCGGACTTGTGAGGGTGGTTTGCGGCCAGAACGGTGTCCATTAAATCCCATTTGTAAGCTAAGTAAGCTTCCACCGCTTGACGGTCCTTGTCGCTTAGCATGCCTTTGTAGATCATGACCTCGGCCACCTCGCATTTGGAAGTTTCTCCTGTTCCCGTCCCATAACCGCCAAACTGTAACTGACCCGGGCTGAAATTGGTGTTGTTGGAGCCATTGGAACCGTTTGCTCGGAGCTGCCCATCTAGCCACAACCAAGCTTTGGGGTTGTTTGCCTTTTCGATCAGACCGACAACCATATGCCATTGGGTGTCTGCGGTTGTGCCGTAGTCGATCCAGCCGTTTGCGTACCATCGGCCAATCCGATTTTGGTGGTAACCAAAGAGCCAGTTCGTGCTTCGTGAAGAGATGACTCGCTCGCTGTCTCCACCCGTGTAACGGGCAATGGAGAAGATCGTGTAACCCGAATTGGTGAGGAAATCGTAATTGTCGTTAGACCAGATTTTATCATCACCATCGAAGCTGACAACCGGCTTCCCGTTCAGGCCAAACATCGAGTAGGTCGGATCGCCCGAGGATGAAACCATATCGCGCATGAAACCGGAAGAATCCTTCCATGACGTCACCACTGCTCCGTTCCGATAGGTCAAACCGAGGTCATCCTTAGCATCCCCATCCATATCCGATGCGGAGTACCACCCGACTATTCCCGGTGCAGTACCGGCATTGAAGGTAAGATCTCGAATTTCGTCGATAACAGTAATTACGCCACCAGTGGAAAGTACATTTGCATTGAGGGTAGCTCTTTCGGGAAAAACATCGGTGGCAGGCGTGGTTACGATTTGGGGCAGTTCGATGGCGTGTAGAGATACAACACCTGTATTAATCATGTCTCCATCGTATACCTGAGTCACTTCTTCTTGGGTGAGCCCTCGGTCATAAATACGAAACTCATCCAATAAGCCTTTGAAGTTTCCTAGGCCGTTGAAAACGGCTGTGCCGATAGTCTTGCCTATGGCAGGAGGATCGGCGTGGGCAGGCAGGATGGCGGAGCCGAAAAGTTGAGAACTACCGCTTATTGCTCCATCCACGTATAGCTTGAATGCCTTGGGAGAATCACCGAACGTGACTGCCGCGTGGTGCCATCGGTCGTCGGCGAGGTCGATCACGTGAGTTTGCTCTAAGCTATTTCCGGCACCGTTTATTTTTGCTGAGAGAATGCCGCTGTCGAATTTCACTCCGAGACCGTTAGTGGAATCGCCTTCATCATAAATAGTTTGTGAGACAAAAGCAGCTTGAGGGACATTCAAATCCGATAAACCGGCGTTATAGATCGATGCGATTTCGCTATCAGACAATACGATGTCGTATATGCGAAGGTCGTCGGTTTCACCAGTAAGATAATCATTGAATATGGTTCCACCACCGCCACCTCCCAACCGCCAATAATTAATGGCAGGAATATCAAGAGGAGTTGCACCGAAAGGTATGTCTGCTTCACCGCTCTTGTTGCCATCCACATATATCTTAACCTTGTCTTCCGAGGGGCTGAAAACGCCTACGACATGTCGCCAAGCACCGGAAGGTGCCAATGTGGTGGCAACTGCGGAAACCGTACCGGTGCTTGTTAAATGAGTCATGTTCAAAACATTCCCCGGGGCGAGGGAAAGTCCTTCTCCGTTGCGTTGGAATATATTTTTGTGAAGTGAAGTGGGAGTAATGATGTTACCCCATGGACTAGCGGAATCTAGAATCCAGAAACCATCTTGATTAGGGTCTGCAGGGTTAATCTTCGTCCACGGCAAGGAAGGTGTGCGTATCCAAGGTTCGATTCTTGACCCGCCTCCCCATTCGGCATGCGCGATTGCGATAAGGTGCTTGTCTCCTGCAACGAGAGGGACAGGATCCTTGGTGAAATTGTTGTTTCCACCAAGTTTATCGGTCAAATCGAATTGATTGTTTTTATCAAGGTCGAGCCAGATTGTAGCTCGATCATCTTTCCTAAGACATCTGAAACCGTAGTCGCCATCTTCAGGTACCACGAAAGTACTAAGTGCAAGGAACATGTAATTGTCGTTCTGGTTGATACCTACGCCGGCATTCTTGAACTCGGCGTCACCTTCAATATGCAGGTCTTCGGCTGTCCATATCTTTTGACCGTCATGCAGTCGGGAAAAGAAGTTGTTGATGTCGTTGAAATAGTTATCGTTTTGGCCATTGTTGTAGCCTCTTGCGAGAAAAGAATTCTTTGTGGAGGTATCCACTTCCAGATTCGGCTTAAGCCATAGCGAGATCGAGTATGCACTTTTATGTACTTCATTTAAGAGGGAAGGATCAATGGATACGGCATCGTCGATGCCATCGTGGATCAAGCCGCCTCCAAATTTTTCGCTTCCCCAAGAAGCCGCACCCAAGACTGAGCCTTCGGTTTGCGCAGGACTTGCATCTGCCGCGGATGTCCCCGAACCCTCGTTTAATGACCAATAACCAACGAGGTTCTTGTAACGGGTTACGGCTGGTCCGATGTAAAACTGCGAGGGGGCTTTGAAACGAAAAGGGACGGATCGACCTTCAAAGGAATCCTTGAGGAAAAAAGCATCGTCATTTTGGTTGAGATCAACCCAGTCGTCCGTGCAGT
>JACNJI010000343.1 GCA_014382645.1 Verrucomicrobiota bacterium
CACACCGATCAACGCCTTGACCAAATAATTCGCTTTCGAACCTGCGTTCCTCGAAGGGCAGATCGATTCGGCGGCATCAGACATTCGGCTTGAGAAATAGCCGCCCTGGCCAATTATCTCCTGCGGGAAAAACCTTTTTGAAGAAGGTATTCTAGCATTGCATTGCAGGATTCATGGCTTGATTCCTTATGCATGAAAAACCCCGAAATCCACTTCCTTGCCACAGTAGTCTTGCTAGGACTACCCCTTGTTTTCAGCGGATGCGGGTCTTCCGAAAACTCGCAGACAGAGAAAACGGAGTTGGCCGAAAAAACAGAAAAGTCGGGTGAGACAGAGCAGCCGGACAAAGCCGAAAACCAGAAGCAAGTTGAACAGCCGGAGGAGATCGACCTTGGACAAGTGGAGCCTGTCGATCAATTCACGTTTCTTTTAAAGCCAAACCCGATTGATGATTTCAAGTGGGAGGTGAGTGGAAATCTCGTCACAATCATTAAGTGCATGGCTAACGGAACAGTGGTCCTACCTAAGGTGATTGCGGGGTTTCCGGTTGGTCGAATTGGATCTTTGGTTTCCGACGGCAACACCCTCCCGCGGCAATTCAGTGAAGGCAATGCCATTCCCGACGGCGTAACCACCCTCGTGATTCCGGAGAGCCTAAAGAGTATTGGAGACGGGGCGTTTTACGGCTGCAAAAGCCTGGTCCGACTAAAGATGCCCAATGAGGTGACAAGCATTGGCAAGTATGCTTTTTACGGCTGTGAAAACCTAAGGAGCGTGACCATCGGCACAGGGCTAACCAGTATTGGCGATGGCGCATTCTATGGCTGTTCGCGACTGACCGACCCAGTACTGCCCGACAGCCTCACTTACATCGGTCAGAAAGCTTTTGAACATTGCAACAGCTTGACGGGCATCACCATACCTATTGCCGTCAACAATATTGCGAATTCGGCCTTTGACGACTGTACCAGCCTGAAAACCATCTCAGTGTCTGAAAAGAACCCGACCTTTTCGAGTGAGGATGGGGTACTGCTGAACAAGGCCAAGCAGCGGGTGCTGAGATGCCCGCAAGGCAAGAAAGGCACTTATGAAGTTCCAGCAAGCGTTACCCACGTAGAGGATGCCGCTTTTTATCGGTGTGACGGACTAACCTCCGTCACCATGTCCGGGGGAGTCATCGCCATCGGGAATTATGCCTTTCGTGAATGTTCGGCACTGGACACCATTTCCATTCCACAGACCGTCAATTCTATAGGTGCATTTGCATTTGCGTCCTGCGTAAAACTTACGGGCGTGAGAATTCCCGCAGGTGTGCCGAGCATCGGGAACTTTGTATTCCATGGTTGCAAAAGCCTAACTAGCGTGGAGTTCAACGACAAGGTGACCAGCATCGGCAATGGCGCCTTTCGCGGTTGCACGGCGCTTACCAGCTTGCTACTACCCGCAAAGCTGACTTCCATTGGCAACAGCGCCTTTCACGACTGCAACCGTTTAACCGGCCTAACATTACCCGGAAAGCTCACTGCCATAGGCAAGGGCGCCTTCACGAAATGCTCCGGATTGACGAGCCTGAGTATTCCGGATTCGGTTGCAACCATCGCCGATCATGCTTTCGAAGGATGCACCGGTCTAACCCAGGTCCGGTTGAGCAATACAGTCACAAGTATCGGCAGTTTCGCATTCAGCGGTTGCAGGGAACTGAAGGAACTTGCCATTCCGGAGAAGGTTACCAGCTTGGGCCAGGGAGCCTTCGCCTCCTGCGAAAGCTGGGAAAGAGTGACAATTCCCGCAGGTCTGAACCACCCGATATCCACCTCGCACACTTCTTTAGGAGGGGCAATCTTGTCACCATTTTTCGAATGCAGCGGATTAAGGAGCGTGACGATCAAGGTTCCCAGCGTCAGCACGAGAATCACGGACTGGATTGATAGTGAGACGCTGAAAACAAAAGGTATAACGGAGATCATTTTCAGTGAAGGTGTAACCGTCATTGAAGACAGCACCTTTAACGACTGTGCCACCCTTACCAGCCTGTCATTACCCGGAAGCCTCACCCACATTGGCAACAGTGCCTTTTACGGATGCACAGGGTTAACCGACCTGAGGTTGCCCGTAAAGCTCACCACCATCGGCAAAGAAGCCTTCAGGGGATGCACCGGATTGACAAGCCTGAGCCTTCCGGATCCGGTGACAACAATCTCGGATCATGCTTTCAGGGGATGCCGCGGTCTCATCGAAGTCAAGCCGGGCAAGGCAGTCACAAACATCGGCAGTTACGCGTTCAGCGGATGCAAGAAACTCAAGAAATTTGACATGCCGGTGACGGTGACGACCCTTGGTCCGGGAGCGTTCGCTTCCTGCGGAAGCCTGGAAGGAGTGACAATCCCCCGGGGTCTAAACCACGCAATTTCCACCTCGCACACCTCTTTGGAAGGGGCCATCTTGTCACCATTCTTTGAGTGCAGTGCTTTAAAAACAGTCACGATCATGGTTTCCGCCGTAAACGCAATATTCACTGATTGGATCGACAATGACCTGCTGAAAACAAATGCTGTCACGGAAATCATTTTAACCGAGGGAGTGACTGACATTGGGGACCAATCATTCCAGAACAAAAGTTCACTTCAAACCATCCAGTTCCCGGTAAGCGCCAAAAGAATTGGTTCCCGGGCCTTTTACGGCTGCAACGGGCTGGAAAAAATCGCCATCCCCGAGGGAGTAGCCAGTATCGCTAGCAATGCCTTTGAAGGTTGCGACAAACTGGTTGCCGTCGACGTGGTGGGAGGAAATCCCACTTACGCCAGTCAAGACGGGGTGCTTTTCAACAAAACCAAGACTAATCTGATCAGGTGCCCGGAGGGAAAAGAACAATCCTATGCCATCCCTGACGGAGTCACCGGTATCGGGAATCATGCCTTCTATCGCTGTCAAAGGCTGGAAACCGTTACCATTCCCGATGGCGTTACAAGCATTGGAACAGATGCCTTCAGTGAATGCACCGACCTAACTGCCATCACTATCCCCGGCAGTGTTACCACCATTGGCCATAAAGCCTTCAGTGAATGCACGGAATTAACCGGCATCACCATTCCCGTAGGGGTCACCGCTATCGGCGCATCCGCATTCACCGGGTGCATAAACCTGAAGAAGGTAACGATAGGCGAAAGTGTCACAAGCATTGGAACCGCCGCGTTCAGTGAATGCAAAAACCTCACGAACATGGAAGTCCTTGGCAAGGCTATCCCGGAGGCAGTAGACGTTTTTAAAAATTCCCCAACGATCATCTATTTCATGCCCGGAGCTCAAGGCTGGGCACCCGTCTGGAACGAGAGGTTCGTCAGGTCCATCAGCGACAAACCGTAACAGGTGGTGACTTCCACCACATGCACGACGGTTAAAGGATTAATTATCTTGATTGCTGCTGCCCGGTTCAATTATCGACTACACTCGAATTCCCTTTAGCACATAACTTACAGACCATGAAGAACCACTTTTAAATAATCACCAGACATACCATGAAAATACTATTCCCCCTGATACTAACAGTCATATTCTCCCTGAGTGCCCTCTCCGCTAAGGCAGAACGCCTCGTGCTTGTAGGGGCCTCCTACGGCAAAAACATCCTCGCCATCACAGACGCCAAGGGCGACGTGCTATGGTCGCACAAGACAGCCGGACCGCAACGCGGGCACACTGGTCACCACGACGTGCACTTGCTGCCCAACGGCAATATCCTCTTTCACGACAGTTGGACCACCCTCAAGGAAATAACCTTGGACAAGAAAGTGGTCTGGGAATACGACTGCGCTAAAAGCAACGGCAACCAAGGCAAGCGCGTGGACGTACACGCCTTCGCCCGTCTCCCCAACGGCAATACCCGTATCGTGGAAAGCAGCGTGGGGCGCGTCATCGAGGTGGATAATGAGGGCAAACTCAAACATCAATTCGCCCTCAAGCCGGGCGGCACGGCTTCCTCTCGTTGGGCCCGAGCCACCGACAAAGGCACCTTCCTCGTGTGCTCGGAACAACCGGGCGTCGTGACCGAGTACGAAGTGAAGGACGGCAAGGTGGTCTGGGACTACCTAATCAAAACCCGCGTCTACGGGGCCATGCGCCTTAAAAACGGAAACACCTTGATCGCCTCCGGCAGCGGCAACAGCGTCGTCGAGGTCTCCCCTGAGAAAAAGGTCGTCTGGGAAATCAAGGGCAAAGTGCCCGGCACCGAGGTCAACCTCAAGTGGATGACCTGCCTGCAGGAGCGAGAGAACGGCAACTTCATCGTGGGCAACTGCCACGCCGGACCCGACAACCCGCAAATCTTCGAGATCACCCGCGAAAAGAAAATCGTCTGGGAATTCAATGAGTACGAACTCGTGGGCAACGGACTGGCGTGCTGGCAAGTCATCGAAGGGGAGCAAGCCGCCGGCCTTCGAAAAAAGCTGGTGGACTTGAAGAAGTAGACGATCGAATTGAAACCGAAGGTTGGTCCCCGAACTCCGATAAACCTGCCAAACATCAATGGGAAGTCATGACGAATAGACGCGATTTTCTAAAGGTAGGCACGGTTGCGGCAGGGGTCTCGGGAGTCGTAACGAACGAGGACGGACTTTACGCCAAGCCGAAGTCAAAAATCAGAAAGGACGGCTTTCGAGAGAAGTTGCTCGAAGGTCTTGGCGGACCTTGGCCCGAAGGCGGAAACCTGAAACCGAAACTCCTCAAGACGGAACAGAAGGAGGGCTACCGCTTGGAGTGGATCACCTACGAGCTGGAACCTGATGACCGCTGCCCTGCCATCCTGCTGGTCCCGGACGGAGTGAGCGATAAATCCACTGCTCCCGCCGTAACCATCTGGCATCAACACGCAGGACAATGGCATCTCGGTAAAACCGAGCCCGCAGGAATCGCGGGCAACCCCATGCACCATACGGGAATGGCCTTGGCCAAACTGGGTTATGTCGTGCTTTGCCCCGACGCCCTATGCTTCGAGGAACGACAGGACCCGGAAAAGAAGCTGAAGGGTGGTGCCTACGAACGTTTCGAGTTTCTGCGCTACGTCGTGGCCGGTAAATGCATGGCTTGGAAAAACATTCGGGATATGCGGCGGGCGGTGGACTACCTCGTCTCGCGTCCCGAAGTAAAGGCCGACCGGATCGGTTGCTATGGCCACAGTATGGGCTCGACTCACACTTGGCTCGTCGGGCCTTGGGAACCGCGACTGCGGGCACTTGTCGGCAACTGTTGCCTTCCCACTTACGACGGCATCCATCGCACCAAGCTCCTGCACTGCTTCCCCAACTTCATCCCCGGCATTCACACTCACGGCGACACGCCGGACATGGCCGGCCTTATCGCCCCGAGAGCCTTGCACCTGAACCTCGGCGAAAATGACCGCGGTTCCCCCATCAAGGAAGCCCGCGAAGGCGTAAAGACAATCGCCAAAGCCTACGAGAAAGCAGGGGCACCGGAAAACTTCTCCGCCTTCATCGAGCCCGACACAGGACATGTTCTCTCCGACAAAATGTGGGAGAAAACCAGAAAATTCTTCGACAAGCACCTCGGTTAGTGATGGAGAGAACTTTTATTTCTCCCTTGGACAATAAGATGAGAACCTCAGCCATCTGCCTGCTTTTGCTCACGGGCACCCTGCTCTCCCCCGTCGGGCATGCCGCCGATACGGGGTTACGGGCAGGCACCGCCATCGTGGACGTCACGCCGCAGGAGTGGCCTCTTACCTTGCGCGGCTCCTTCTTCCCTAAGCCCGCCAAGACAGCACACGACCCCCTTCACGTCAGGGCCCTCGCCTTTGAGAACGGAAAGGGACGGGCGGTCATCGTGATCGTAGACGTCATCGGCATTTCCCGCGATGCGCTTGATGCAGCGAAGAAGCGGGCCGCCGAGTCCACCGGTTGGCGAACCGACCAGATGCTCATCGCCGCCACCCATACCCACTCGGCCCCTTCATCCAGAACGGAAGGCCCTGCCCCGCAGGTCGCCTTCGGCAAGAGGTTGGCCGACGGCATGGTGGAGGCCATTGAAAAAGCCATTGGTTCGCTTCAGACCGCTCTGGTGGGCTTCGGCTCGGATGAAGTACCGGACGAGGTGTTCAATCGCCGCTGGTACCTTCAGGAAGGCACAATGCCGCTCAACCCCTTTGGCAAACTGGACAAGGTAAAGATGAATCCGAACCGAAACCATATCGTAAGGCCGGCCGGTCCGACCGATCCCGAAGTGTGCATCGTCGATGTGCGAACAAGAAAAAAGAAGCCGCTCGGCTTGCTTGCCAACTATGCCCTGCATTACGTGGGTGCGATCAATATAGGGGAACGGCAGGTGTCCGCCGACTATTTCGGGGAATTCGCCCGCATCATGCCGTGGCGCTTGCGGGCCATGTCGTCGGACAACTTCGTCGCAATGCTCTCCAACGGACCCTGCGGCGACGTCAACAACATCGACTTTCACGGCAAGCGAGCACCCCGCCAGCCCTTCGAGCAGATTCGCATCGTGGCGGCCAAGGTGGCCGACGCCTCCTGGCGGTCCAGCAGGGGAATCCAGGAGTACAGCTCGGACGCTCCCGTGACCATGCTGCAGCGCGAGGTGCCTCTCGACTGGCGGAAGCCCTCCGATGACCTGATCAAGCGAGCCGAGAAGATCCTCGCCATGTCGAAAGAGGAGCAGGCCAAGTTGCCTAGGCTTGCAACCAACTACGCTCAACGCACATTGTCCCAGACAAAGCGCGAGGGAAAAGCCGACTGCCTGGTACAGGCTATCCGTATAGGCGACCAGGCCATCGTTTCCTTCCCCTTCGAGACCTTCGTGGAGACAGGTCTGGAAATTAAGATGAAATCTCCCTTCAAGCACACATTCGTGATCGAACTGGCCAATGGCTCCTACGGCTACCTGCCGACACCCAGACACCACGAGCTCGGCGGCTACGAGACTTGGCTTGGCACGAACAAGGTACAAAAGGACGGCTCCGATATCCTCACCCGAAATCTCCTCGAAATGTTAAATGAACTTCACTCGGGGAAAGGCAAATAACCAATCATTTGATTCACTATGAATAATCGATTTCGCTTCATCTCATCACTTACCTTGTCACTGTTTTTCTCGGAAGCAGTGGCGGAGGAGTTATTCAAGGCCTCGTCTCTTACGAAAACAGGTGAGTTCACTCCGGGGATTGAGGGACCCGCCTGCGACAAGGCGGGCAACGTATTCGCTGTGAACTTCAAGGAGCAAGGCACGATTGGCCGAATATCACCCGACGGCAAAGGCGAGGTCTTCCTCAGCTTGCCCGAGGGAAGTACAGGCAACGGCATACGCTTCGACAAAAAGGGCAACATGTTCATCGCCGACTACCCCAAGCACAATGTGTTGCGGGTGGACGCAAAGACCAAGAAGCTGAGCGTCTTCGCCCACGAACCGAGGATGAATCAGCCAAACGACTTGGCCATCGACGCCAAGGGCAACCTATACGCCAGCGACCCTAGCTGGGCCAAAGGCACGGGCCAATTGTGGAGAATCTCGAAAAAGGGAAAGGTCAAGCTCCTCGCCGACGACATGGGAACGACCAATGGCATAGAAGTGAGTCCCGACGGCAACACCCTTTACGTCAACGAGTCGAAGCAGCGAAACATTTGGGCTTTTTCCATCAAGAAAGATGGTTCGGTCGAGAAAAAACGTCTGCTGAAAAAATTCGAGGACCACGGGTTCGACGGCATGCGGTGCGACGCCGAGGGCAACTTATACGTCACACGGTACGGCAAGGGTACGGTTGTGATCCTCTCTCCTGAGGGAAAAATCCTGAAGGAAATCGACGTCCTGGGGGCGAAGCCAAGCAATCTCTGTTTCGGCGGTCCCGATGGCCGCACCGTCTACGTAACGGAAGTCGAGCACACGCGCCTCGTGCAGTTCCGCGTCGAGCACCCGGGCCTTAGCTGGACGCTGAACCAATAGATGCCTCTGCTCGGATGATGGCGCGGCGACTGTATCCCCTGTTGTTCCTATTGCTTGCCTTGCCCAAAGGGGCGGAAACAAAAGAGAATAGCAATCGTTTCGAGTTCACCCGCATGCTGGCTCATTGGGCGAATTACGCGGAACCCGGCTACCTTGCCTTCATCGACGAGACGAAACCCGATCTCGTCCAGCTGGGTTTCTACGGGGCGCATTTCTGGGGCCTCGCCCACACTCCGCAATACAAAGGCTATCCCGCTCATTTCCCCGTGAGAGGTTTGGATGAGTGCGGAAAGTGGTTTGAGCGACGAAACGCGGAATTGGCAAAACGCAAGGTACTCGTAATCGGACACCTGAACGTCGAGTTTCTGGTAGGCGATCCCGATAGTCCGGAAGGTCCTCGAGGTTTCTTCAAGTTCTATCGCGATCTGTGGAACGAAAAGGAACTGGGGCCTAAACCCGTGAAGGATCCGCTGGACTTCCTCGAAAGGGACAAGGACGGCAAACCATTGGAGAAGAACAGTTACCGCATAGGCGGCATGAAGGAATACTTTGCATGCCTCCGCAATCCAGACTGGCAAATCGTGCTGAAGGCATGGGTGAAGCGAGGCATCGAGCGTGGCGTGGACGGCTTCGTGGCCAACTACTTCTACCGCCACGACTGCCACTGCAAACACTGCGCGTATGGATTCAAACAATACCTCGCAAAACGCTTCACTAAACAGGAACTGAAAGAACGGCTGGGCATCGCGGACCCGGACGCCCATCGCTTCGACGAACTCGTGTGCTGGCACCACCCGCAGGAAACCACCCAACTCCGCCTCGAGATGCTTCGGTGGTCGCAAATATCAAACAAGGAGGTATTCGACGAGGTCTTCATTCGGCATGGCCGGCAGCTCAAGCCGGACTTGCTCGTCGCCCAGTGGAACCACTTGGGCAACTTCAGCCAGATCAGTGGAGACGAACGTTGCCTCCTCCCCGCCGATCTTTGGGGAAAGGGTGAGGACTACGTTTGGTACAGCACGGGGAACGCAGCCACTTACACCGACCTTCCCAACCGCATTCTGGGCGACGCCACCCTGCAAGCTCGGTATATTCGAGGAGCGTTTGGGGACAAGCCTTTCACCATTGGCAAATATGAAGGCGTGCGCACACGCGTCGCCATCGCCGAGTTGGCAGCCAACGGCGGATCTCCCATGGGTTTCTACGCGCGATTCGGCGATCCCGCGGCTCGCGCCGTGTTCGCCCGCTACTATCAATTCCTCGAACGACACGACAACCTCTTCCGTGGCAACTCCCCGCACGCCGAGGCGCTTCTTCTCTTTCCCAGAAAAGCAATTTGGCAAGGAAACCTCGAACCGTTGGAGGCCTTCCGCAAACTTGGCAGGAACCTGCTCGACCAGCATATCCTCTTCGACGTCTTGCCCGACGACTTGGCGACGCCCGAGATGCTGACCAAGTACCAAGCAACGATCGATCCAACCAAGGAAGCCTTGCCTTCACGGAAACCGGCCAGTTCTGCCAAGGACTCCTTGCCGTCACGGAAACGACTCAGCCGCTTTGACGCGCCTGCCACGCTGCGGGTATGCGCCAACCGCCCCGCCAAGGGAAATGAAATCGATCTGCACTTCGTCAACTACAACCGGGATGAGCTCCCCAAGAGAGCCAACGGCAAACCAAATCATGGTCGTGGCCCCGCCGATGAAAGACCCAAGGCCGTGTTGGGAACCAAGGTGTCCTTTGTTCTTCCGCCGGGACTAAAGGTAAGTGTGGTGGAAGTGATCTCCCCGGACTATGAGAAGGCGTTCCGCCCTGACTTTCGATTTGCCGATGGCAGAATCTCATTCACCATGCCTGAATTCCTCGTCTACGCAGTTGCCAGACTGAAGCCTTAGTCCATTCCGATAAACAGCGATCTCATGAGAATCACGATCTAAATAATCCCGCAGCGGCAGGCAATGATGTTCATCATTCGACATGCGACAACACGTCGTTATCATTTGAGTAATGCCGACCAAATGACTCAGTGAATGCCCCGCCCATTGAAGAACAGCTTCCTTACCTATGCTAAAAACCGTGGTGGAAACGAACGAAATGCAGTACAGTTTGAAATTGGCACATTTTTTGCATGTTTAACGACGCGGACAAAGCCCTACATCTAAAACAAAAGTTACGAAAACATTACGCATTCGTCTTGAATTTCAGGTATTCGTCTATTAGACTGTTACATTCAATCAATTATTTAGGTGAGCAGGAAAATAGAAATTTCCATCTTGGCGGACAAACAATTTTTACAACTCCGATTTGAGGCGGTTGCCTAGTTGGATTAAAGACAAACTTCAAAACAACATTAACTGTAATGACTTCTAAATCGGGACTACCCAACAGCAGTAACCCTCGCAAAGCCAATCCCGACAAGGGAAATGCTTCTCGTTACCTAGCCCACGACCTGTCGACTATTCTGTTTCTCAGCAAGCGCGGGATTTCGAGATCACCGCTTGCTCGTGAGGCCCTTCGAAAAGTTCTAGCAAGCTCGAGCCACTTCGGTCGCTTTAGAATAGCATGCCGAGGCGTATCCGAAGCTTATGATCAATGTCCGCTTGACCTCAGGATGAAAGAGGCGATCTCGCACATCAAGGAATACACTTTCGATGGTTTGTCTCGCTTCGCCCTGAAACCGGATTTGGCAAAAGCTGACTTGATCCTAA